>DATGMB010000248.1:0-26302 GCA_035293845.1 Bryobacteraceae bacterium | reverse complement strand
TACAATCCGGTTCATCTACGGGGTTTTTCGACCAGTTCGATGAGAGGATTTCCATGTCGCGCTTACCACGTTTGTTTGCGTTTCTCGCGCTCTGTTTTTGCGCCCTGCCGTTAACGGCGCAGACCAATTTCGGCCGCATCTCCGGGACCGTCACGGACCCCTCCGGCGCGGCCATTCCGGCGGCCAAGGTGATCATCACCAATACCGACACGCACGCCGTCCGCAGCCTGACCACGGACGACCACGGCTTCTACGTTTCCGAGAACCTGCCGATCGGCCCATATAGTGTCACGGTCGACCAGGCCGGCTTCCGCAAAGCGGAACGCCGCGGGCTGTTTGTCGTCGCCGACGGCCGCGTCACCGCCGATTTCAGCCTGCAAGTCGGCGAGGCCACGACTACCGTCGACGTCGTCGCCCAGGAGCAGCCGGAAACGCTGAACACGGTTTCGGGCGAAGTCTCGCACATCATCGATAAGGAGCAGGTCGACAACCTGGCGCTCAACGGGCGCAGCTATATGGAGCTGCTGACGCTCGTCCCCGGCGCGACCGTCACCAGCCTCGACCAGTTCAGCGAGCTCACCTCGCTCAGCGCCACCAACCAGACCGTCAACGGCCACCGCACCAACCAGAACAACATGACCGTGGACGGCCTCGGCAACCTGGATGCCGGCGCCAATGGAAGCCTGATCAACAACATCAGCCCCGATTTCATGCAGGAGGTCAAGATCCAGACCTCCAACTTCTCGGCGCAATACGGCCGCTCGGCCGGCGTGGCGTTCAACCTGATGACCAAGAACGGCACCAACAATTACCACGGCGCGCTGTTCGAGTATTTCCGCAACGACGCCATGGACGCCGCAACTTCTTCGCCGCGAATAACACCGAACTGCGCTTCAACGATTTCGGCTGGGACCTCGGCGGGCCGATCAAGAAGGACAAGCTGTTCTTTTTCGCCGGCGAAGAATGGAAGCGGCTGCGGCAGCAGTCGGCGCCCTCGCGCACCACGCTGCCGACAACCGCCGAGCTGGGCGGCGATTTTTCGGCGCTGCTCGCGGGAAGCAAGCCCACCATCGTCTACGAGCCCGGCACGAAGACGCCCTTCGCGGGCAACATCATCCCGGCCAGCATGCTGACCGTAGATGGCCGGGCGATCGGCAACGTATACCGCACGGTGATGCCGATGGCGGCCAGCTTCACCAACACGGCGGTCTCCAACAACGCCACCTTCGAGAGTCCGAACCCGCTCGATTACCGCGAGGACATCGCCCGCGTGGATTACCGCATCAACGACCGCCACACGATGTTCGGCCGCTGGGTGGACGATTACAACTCGATCCTGGTGCCGAACGGCCCGGGCGGCAACATTCCGATTACGCCCGAAGAGCGCGACCGCCCCGGCAAGAGCGCGCTGGTTTCGGAGACATGGGTGATCTCGCCCACGCTGATCAATGAGGCGCACGCCGGCGCATCCTGGAATTCGCAGCATTACTGGAACCAGGGCGACACCTGGGAGCGGACCACGCAGGGCTTCCAGTTCCAGCGCGTGTTCAATAACGTCGGGCCGTATGTGAACGGCATTCCCGACGTGAGCATCACCAGCATGGCGAGCTTCAACGGCCCGGCCAAGACGCTGATCTCCCCGACCACCAACCTGGAGGCCGCGGACACCGTGTCGATCATCCACGGGCAGCATTCGATCCGCGCCGGCTTCTCCGTCATCCGCAACCGCAAGGACCAGAACGGCCGCTCGGCCTACGACGGCAACATCAGCTTCAACGCCACCGGCAACCCCAACACCACCGGCTACGCGCTGGCCGACGCGCTGCTCGGCAACTTCAACAGCTACACCGAGGCCCAATACGACCCCATGGGCAAGTATCGCTACACCGAGCCGGCAGCGTTCGTCGATGAAACCTGGAAGGCGACGAGCAAGCTCAGCCTCAACCTGGGTCTGCGCTACGAATACATGATGGCGATGTATTCGACCGTGAACAATCTCTCGATCTTCAACCCGGCGCTGTGGAACCCGGCGCAGGCCGTGAAGGTGAATGCAAGCGGGCAGGTGGTGGCCGGGTCGGGCAACCTGTACAACGGGCTGCAGCGGGTGGCCAACGGGATCAATCCGTCGCAGGCCTACCTCGTGCCGAACGCCAGCGATCCCGCGGTGCTCGCGGTGCCGGCGGGGGCGCCGCGCGGCATGTATCCGAGCTCGGGCAAGTGGGAGCCGCGCGCCGGCTTCGCCTACGCGCTCGGCGCCAAGACCACCGTTCGCGGCGGCTTCGGGATGTTCTACGACCGCATCCAGGGCAACCCGACGTTCTATACCCTGAACAATCCGCCCTACGTGACAAGCGCCTCCTACAACTACGCTAACCTGGCCAACATCACGGGCGGCAGCACGACGCTGGCGCCCTGGAGCTCGATCCAGACGATCGATCCCAAGCTGAAGGTGCCGTATTCCGAGCAATTCAGCTTCGGCATCCAGCGCGAGCTGCCGATGAAGATGTTCCTCCAGGCCAATTACGTGGGGACGCTGGGCCGTCACCTTCTGGCCGAGCCGGATATCAACCAGCCCTCGTGGTACGTGCTCCAGAACGTGGCCAGCACGACCAACGAGAACTCCATCCGGCCCTACCCCGGCTATTCCACCATCCAGCAGTTCATGAGCGCCGCCACATCCAACTACCACGCGCTGCAGGTGCAGGTTTCTCGCCGCATGGCGGGGGTGGAGTTCACCGGGGCGTATACCTGGTCGAAGCTTCTGACGGATGCCTCCTCGGATACCGCCAACGACCTCAACGCGTTCAACCTGAAGACCATGTACGGCCCGGCCAGTTCCACCAGTTCGGCGGGCGGCATGGACGTGCGGCAGGCTTTCGTCGGCACGTTCGTCTGGTACCTGCCGAAGCTGACGGGGCAGAAGGCGTTCGTGCGCCAGACGGTCGGCGGCTGGCAGTTGAGCGGCATCATCCACCTGCAGACCGGGTTCTACTACACGGTCACGGCGAACACCAGCGTGCTCGGCGCGCGCCTGGCGAATTACAACGGCGGTTCTTGGCTGTTGCCCAACCCCGGACCGAACGGCTGGTTCAACCCGGCGGTCTTCAGCGCTCCGGCGCAGGGTGTTTGGGGCACCGCGGGCGCAGGCGATGTGCAGGGCCCCGGACTGCAGCAGTACAACCTCTCCGCGACCAAGTTCTTCCAGTTCCGCGAGCGGTTCAATCTGCGGCTGCGCGGCGACTTCATCAACGCGTTCAATAACGTGAACTTCAACGGGTTCGCCTCGATGAACGTTTCCAACTCGAATTTCGGCACCATCACTTCCGCGTTCCCTGCGCGGAATATCCAGGTGTCGCTGAAGCTGGCGTTTTAACCCTCCTTCCCACGGGCCGGAGACGCGCCGCCTCCGGCCCGGCGGATTCCGGTCTACAATCGCATTCAGGATGCTACCCCGCCGGTGTGTGCTGATCGCGATGGCGGCCGCGGGCTTGTTCGCGCAGGAACCGCCGGGCACGCCGCCAGCCGCTGCGCCGGGTGCGCCGGCGGCGCCGGTTCTGGAAAACACCGGCAAGCCCATCGCCCTCCCGTTCGCCTGCACCGCGGACGATATGCAGGCCGCCGGCCTCACCTGCTCGCAGGATGACCCCTGCCCGGTGTACCTCGAGCTTGCGGGCGCCGAAGGCACCGGCAGCCGCATCTTCCTCGCCGGAAACCTGCACGCGCAGGCGGTCACGCTCTCTTCCATGCTGCTTGCGAGCGATGACGAGGGACGCACCTGGCACGAAGCGCACGAGCGCATCCCTTCGGCCTCGCTCGACCGCGTGCAATTCTTCGACGCCGAAACCGGCTGGGCTTCGGGCGAAATCCTCTCCCCGCTGCCGCAGGATCCGTTCCTGCTGCTGACCACCGACGGCGGCAAAACGTGGCGCCGCCGCCCGGTGTTCGATGAAAACGCCGAGGACCACTCCGGCACGATCCTGCAATTCGCCTTCACCGCACGCGATAGCGGCAGCCTGATCATCGACCGCGGGCCCGGCAGCGATAGCGACCGCTACGAGCTTTACGAGTCTCCGAACGGCGGCGAGAGCTGGACCATGCGGCAAACCTCGGCCAAGCCGTTGCGCCTGCCCAAGGCGGACGCTGCCGCCGCCAGCGAGTGGCGCATCCGCGCCGAGCGATCCACGCAAGCCTTCGACATCGAGCGCCGGCGCGGCGGGGCCTGGACGCCGGTCGCTTCGTTCCTGGTCAAGGCCGGGGCGTGCCGGCCGTAGTACCCGGTTTGCCTCTTCACGTTTGGCCCTTCAGTTGCTCCGCACACTGGCAGAGGGGAGAGTGCTTATGCCTGTCGTCGCGGGTCTTGCCCTTTTGGTTGTGCTTTGCCTGCTACTGTCGATGGTCGAAACGCCGCCAGCCATCGGCCGTTGACACACCGTTGGACATAATGACACGCTCGGCCGCGCAACTCCGCCGGGCGTGCCCGTCCAGGGTCTAGCTACACGGCGAGTTCGCCGTGGTACATCATTTCCTTCAGGTTGAACTTCGCTTTCACGCGGAACTTGCCGATAATGGTCACGAATTCGACTTCCTTGTCGGCGGGCGCGAGCGTAATGGTGTCCTTCGAGAAGCCGAACAGCCAGTCGGACCATGAGCCGTTCTTCTCGACCACGGCGCAGCCGGCGATGGGCTTATCTTTGGGCTGGATGGTGGTGTCCTGCTTGAGCTGATCGAGATGCTCATCCTCGTTCGAGGGCGCGGGAAAGCCGCTGACCGCGATCACGTAGTGGCGATTCATGCTCTCCGGGAGCTTGGCTTTGGAGGCCTCAAGGATCGGCTTGGCGCTCTGCCACCGCACGGTGCCCTTGCGCGTCTGCATGCCCCCGCCACCGGGAGGATAACCGCCGCGCCGCCGTCCCATTCCGCCGACGGCGATGCGCGGATATCCCATGCCGCCGCCGGGATAGCCGCCGCCCGGGTACCCACCACCGGGATAGCCGCCGCCGGGGTATTGCCCGGAGTTGCCGCCGGAACGGCTCCGGTCGACGGGCGCCTGCGCCGAAACCTGCTTCGCCCAGGGGGACTTGCTCAGGAGCTGATCGATTTCGTCGCGCGTCCATTGTTCGGGCGGCTTCTTTTCCCAATATTCCGCGCTCCAGGCAAGGCCGGCGCCGGCCAGCAGGAGCATGCTCCGGCGCGTCAGAACCAGCGGATTCTCAGGACTTTGCATGCCAGTTGGACGCATCGGGGCTGTCGCCGGGTTACGACAGGGATTTCGTCATGAGGAGACCGTCCTCGCCGTCCTCGTAATACCCGCGGACGGTGCGGACTTTGCGGAAACCGAATTTTTCATAAAACCCGCGGGCGGCGGCATTGGAAACCCGCACCATGAGGCCGCAGCGGTCGACCGGTCGGCGGCGGAGGCGGCGGAGGGTGGCGGTGAGCAGCGCGGAGGCCGCGCCGCGGCGGCGGCCGGCGGGCACGACCGCAATCGACACCAGCTCGGCGCGTTCCCCGCGAATGCAGGTAACGACATACCCGCACACCTTCGAGCGGCGCTCCACGACGAGGAAAAGGTCCCCGCACGTGCGGGCGAACTCTGCAAATAAGTTGCGATCGTACGCATCGGCGCCGAAGCTGGCGTGTTCTATATCCAGGATCGCGTCCAGATCGGCGGACTGAAATTTTCGCACGGTGAGGCGGCCAAACATTCTGTTATCCTTCATTCTGGACCACTTGGAAGCATGGCGAAACGCCCGAGGGGAAAAACCGGAAAGAACCGCGGCTCCGCCCTTGACAAGAATTTCGGACTCGCGGATACTGAAACCAAGATGCAACTGAGTGGCAACAGCGCGGCGCTCGAAAGCTTCCCGGCGAGCCTGGTGGACTTGCGCCGGGGCGACGCGGCGATCCTGGACGGCATCGACCTTCCGAGGGACGATGCGCGCCGGCTGATGGAGCTCGGTTTTCTTCCGGGAGCGCGGGTGACCGCGGGAATGAGCGCTCCGGGCGGCGATCCGCGGGTCTTCCAGGTGGACGGCTCGGAGATCGCGCTGCGGCGGGAGACGGCACGGCGGCTGCGGGTGCGGCCGGAGGCAGGCCCGGCAAGAGACAGAGATCCGAGGCGCGGATGAGCGGATGCAGCGATTGCCACGGCTGCGGGACGGCGCCGGTCCTGGCGTTCCCGGCCGCCACGCCGGCCCGGACGGTGGCGGTGATCGGCCCGCCGAATTCCGGTAAAACGACCCTTTTCAATCGGTTAACCGGACTGCGGCAGAAGGTCGCGAACTTTCCCGGCGTGACCGTAGAGCAGCACACCGGCGTGGCCGCGCTGCCCGACGGCCGCACCGTACAACTGATCGATTTGCCGGGAGTTTACAGCCTTTCCCCGCGCTCCGAAGACGAACAGATCGCGCATGACGTGCTCACCGGGCAGCGCGCCGACACCGCCAAGCCCGAAGCCGTGCTGCTGGTGCTCGATTCGACGAACCTGGGGCGGCATTTGATGCTGGCGGCGCCGATCCTGGCCTTGGGGCTGCCGACGCTCGTGATCCTCAACATGGCCGACGACCTGCGCAAGCGGGGCGGAAAACTGGATCTCGACGCACTGGCGGCGGAGTTGGGCGCGCCCGTCGCGCTGGTCAGCGCGCGGCGCGGCGAAGGGCTGGGGCAGGTGCACGAGTTCCTGGCCGGCGTAATGCCGAAGCCGGCGCCCAAGGAACTGCCGGTGCTGCAGGACGTGCCGAAATGCCGGGCGTGGGCGGGCAAAGTCAGCGGTCAGGCGGCCTATCGGCCGCCAATTCCACCCAAATGGACGCGCCGGCTGGATGCCGTCTTCCTGCATCCGGTGGCCGGCCCGGCGATTTTCCTCGTGGTCGTGCTGGCGGTTTTCCAGACCATCTTCAGCATCGCCGATCCGAGCAAGGACGCCATCGACCGCCTGTTGCAAATCTCCGGCAACTGGATCGCGCACGTGCTGCCGGCATCCCCCATCCGCTCGCTGCTGCTCGAGGGCGTATGGAAGGGCGTGGGCTCGGTGATCGCGTTCCTGCCGCAGGTGCTGTGCCTGTTCCTGTTCATCGGCATCCTGGAGGATTCCGGGTACCTGGCGCGCGCGGCGCTGATCGCGGACCGTACCATGGCGCGGGTGGGATTGCAGGGGAAATCGTTCATCCCGCTGCTTTCGGCTTATGCGTGCGCCGTGCCGGCGATCATGTCGACCCGCACCATCGAAAACAAGCGCGACCGCATCGCGACGATTCTGATCGCGCCGTTTATGACGTGCTCGGCGCGGCTGCCGGTCTACGCCCTGATCATCGCGGCATTCATCCCGAACCAGCCGCTCGTGGGAGCGTTTCTGAGCACGCGGACGGCGGCGATGGTCGGGCTGTACGCGCTGGGGTTCGCGATGGCGGTGGCGACGGCGAGGGTGCTGAAGTCCTCCGTGCTGAAGAGCGGGCGGACGCCGTTCCTGCTGGAGATGCCGTCCTACCGCTGGCCGACCGTGCAATCGATCGGGCTGCGGCTGCTCGACCGCTCGAAGGTGTTCCTGCGGCGCGCGGGCACGGTGATCCTGCTGGTCACGGTGCTGCTGTGGGGGATGGCGAAGGTGCCGGCCCACAACGGCCATGCGCCGGAAATCGCTGACAGCCTGGCCGGCGCGGTGGGGCGGACCATCGAGCCCGTAATCAAACCGCTGGGATTCAACTGGAAGATCGGAATCGGGTTGATCACGTCGCTCGCGGCGCGGGAGACGATCATCGCCACGCTGGGAACGATTTACGGCATGGAAGGCGATGAGAACTCCCCCGGATTGCAGGCGGCGCTGCACCACGACCTGACGCCCGGGGGCGCCTTCGCGCTGCTGGTGTTCTTCGCCTTCGCCATGCAGTGCATCTCGACGATCGCGGTAGTGCGGCGCGAGACCGGCGGATGGAAATGGCCGGCTTTCCAGTTTACGTATATGAGCGTGGCGGCGTACGTGGGGGCGTTTATCGCCGCGCACCTGATCCGCTGACGCGGGCAGCAGGACTCTAACCTGCACGTGCCGGCTGGTGGCGAGGCGAGGTCAGCTATCGCGCGGCGGTCTCGTCCGCGTTCTTGGCGAGCTCTTCCTGAAACACACTGCTGAAGAAATCGCGGCTTTCGGGCGACGGGCCGATGTGCAGGCTCGCGATGCCATCCTCGATGAAGCCGAGGTAGCCTTCCCAGCCGAGATCCTCCAGCACGAAGCGCAGGCATTCGACTTCCGAGGGCGGCAGGTCGGAGTAGTCGATATCGAAGACCTGGCCGGAGGTGTGGGAGAGCGCCTCCTTCTGGCGCGCCTGGGCGGACACCTTCAGGAACGCCGCGGGCTCGACCAGGGAGCTGACCGGCAGCGGCTGGAAGGGCTGATCCGGCTTCAGCTCGGCGTAGAGGCGGCGCGTTTCGAAGGCGATATAGGAGAGCGCCCCTAGCGCGGCGGGCGAGGCCTCGGCGAAGGTATCGAGATCGGCGGGCGTATCCGGGGTGAGGCGCAGCGTGTAACCGAAGTACTCGGGCCGGTCGATGGCGCGCACGAGCTTCCGGCCGGCATCGCTGCGGATATCGTCGATGTTCTGGAAGATCAGGTCGTCGTGCTTCAGCCAGACGGCGAGGCGGTGCTGCGGACGCGTACCGGGGGCGAAATCGCCGCGGTATTCCTCGGCGAGGCGGCCGAATTCCTCGGGATCGCGCCGGTAGAGCGCGAGCAACTGCTGGGCGCGCAGGACACGGAAGTAATACGTGGGCGACCAGTCGCGCTGCATCTGCTGCCAGATGGCCTGGTACAGCTCGCGGTTCCAGACCGGGCTGCAGGAGAAGAACATGCGAGGCACGGTGATTTCGCCGGGCGGAATGCCGCGCGCCTTGCGCGTGAGGTCCATCATCTCGGCGACGCAGCCCTGGCCGCAGTGGTACGCGAAAATGGCCCAGTCGCGGCCGCCGTATTTCTGCTCCATTCCGGCGATGTACCGGGCGGCGGCGGGAATGGCGCGCTCGGGATACATGCGGTCGTCCCGGACCGTGACGATGTACGGGATGCGGCGCGTGACGGTCCTGTAGCGGGTCCTTTTGCCGCTGCCCGAAACGGCGGCGCGCTCGCGGGTGAGGCGGTACCGCGTGGCCACGATGACGCGCAGGCCCATGGCGCGCGCCGTCGCTGCGGAAATCTGCATGATGCCGCGCGGGCCGGCGGGGCTCTCTGCTTTGGCATCGCCCCAGCTTTCCAGATAGGCGATGGCTTCGAGGAGCGAAGCCGGCAGACCGCTCTGCTCAGCCGCCGACTGGAACAGCGCCTGAAGCTTCGCGTTGCCGGTGATGCGGCGCGCGCCGGGCAGCGCCTCCTGCTCGCGCAGGATGGCGAATGTCTGGGACTGGATCATCAGATCCGTCCGTGCGGCGAGCACTTCCGCCGAAAGATCGTCGCGCCCGACGCCGATCCCGGCGACGCGGTGCGACGGCACAAAGTAATCCGCCGGACCTGCCTGCCCCAGCGGCGCGAGGGTCAGCAACCACAGGATCGCGAATCTCATGCCTGAAACCAAGTGTAATCCGCTAATCGGCATCACGTCTGGAGAATTCTAGAGACGCACGAGAATTCACTGAGGATACAGACAGCCGAAGGGCGGATTCTGCGGAAAAAGAGGCACTGGCATGGGGACCGGGGATTAGGGATCGGAGGTTGGGGATTGGGGGATCGGATAAACGGTGGCGGACCGATCCGGGCGTTGTTGACCGCACACCCCGCCCCAATCCCCTATCCCCAACCCCCAATCCCCCCTAAAGCAAATGGCCCATCTTCTGTTTTTTCGTCAGCAGGTACTTTTCCCGCGTGCCGACGGCGTCGGCGATGCAGGGGAGGCGCTCGGCAACTGCGATGCCGGCCTCTTCGACGGCGCGGACCTTCTCGGGGTTGTTCGAGAGCAGGCGGATCGACTGCAAGCCGAAATACCGCAGGATGGCGCCGGGCAGCCCATAACTGCGCAGGTCGGAGTCGAAGCCGAGGCGCTGGTTGGCCTCGACCGTGTCGGCGCCGCGATCCTGCAGTTCGTAAGCGCGGAGCTTATTGAGCAGGCCGATGCCGCGCCCTTCCTGGTTTTCGTAAATGAGCAGGCCGCGGCCCTCGCGGGCGATGGTCTGGAGCGCGATTTCGAGCTGCGCGCGGCAATCGCAGCGCAGGCTATGGAACACGTCGCCGGTGAGGCACTGGGAGTGGATGCGCACGAGCGCCGGCGGGCCGGCGGCGAGATCGCCCATGACGAGCGCGACCGCCTCTTCGGCGCGGCCTTCCGGAAACTGCATGCGGAAGCCGAAGATGCGAAAGACTCCGAATTCGGTGGGCAGGCTGGCTTCAGCGACTTTTTCGAGAAGGGGGGGCGGCAGATGACTCATGGGCAATCCGCACTCAACCTTCGGCCAGGGACGCCAGCGAGCGTACACTGCGACGGCGGCTCCGGCGCTAAATGCTGAATGCTGAGGGCTTTTCCTATTATAATGGCAACCGGACCCGAATGCCGGACTACTACCCGGTACCGCTGCTGCTGAAGCTCGGAGTGATGGCCTCGATCGCGAGCATCCTGGCGCGCTTCAATCCATTCAAATCGTTGCTGATGCTGGAGAACCGGACGCTGCATCAGCGGGTGGCGCTTTCGCTTTGGCTTGCGGTGGTGTTCGGCGCGAGCGTGGCGACCGGCGTTTTCCTGCCGAACTACAAAGTCGCCAATCTCGGGCTGGAGGGCAGTCTGCTCGCCGGGTTGATCGGCGGCTACGTCACCGGGCTGCTTTCCGGCATCCTGATTTCGCTCCCTGCCGTGCCGGGCGACCATGTGGCGCTGCCGGTGCTGGCGGGCATCGGGGTCTTCGGCGGCCTGCTGCGCGATCTGGCGCCCGACCCGGAGGAGATCTGGCGATTCTCCTTCTTCGACCTCAGCATTTACCGCTTCTTCAAGGAAAGCCGGTATTACCGGCGCGCCTCGTTCCACCTGCTGTTCTTCGTGGGCATCCTGCTGGCGGAAGCGGTGCGGCAGGGCCTGCACCGCTGGCCGGTGGAAGGCGCCGGTCACGGGGCGCTGGCCACCGCGGCGCAGTACCTGGCCACGGTGTTCGCGATTTTCATCCCGCTCAAAATCTGGAACAGCATGCGGAACGAGAAGAAACTGGAGGAGCAGGAGCGGCTGCTGGCGGAAGCGCGGCTGGCGGCGCTGACCAGCCAGATCAATCCGCATTTTCTGTTCAATACGCTGAACTCGGTTTCCTCGCTGATCCGCACGAATCCGGACCAGGCGCGGCTCATGGTGGGGAAACTCTCCGCGGTGCTGCGGCGGCTGCTGCGCAAGCATGAACATTTCAGCACGCTGCGGGACGAGCTGAGCTTCATCGAGGATTATCTTTCGATCGAAGTGATGCGTTTCGGCGACAAACTGGTGTTCGAGAAGGATGTGGCGGAGGACACGCTGGACATGCTGGTGCCCAGCATGCTCCTGCAGCCGCTGGTGGAAAATTGTATCAAGCATGGGCTGAGCAGCAAGGTGGAGGGCGGGACCATCCGCATCCGCACGCGCCGCGCGGAGGCCAAACTGAGCGTGCTGGTGGAGGACGACGGCACCGGAATCGCGGAATCGAAACTGGCCACGCTGCTCGACCGCGGCATCGGAGTGAGCAACGTCAACGAGCGGCTGAAGGTGCTTTTCGGCAACCAGTACCGGATGTGGATCGATAGCCAGGCCGGCCACGGCACCCGAATCCAGATCGAAGTTCCGGAGCTGCAGACGGACCTGGCGGCGGCCGGATGAACCGCGAACCGGCGCAGGAGCCGCCCGTGACGGTTTACAGAGAACGATCGTATATGCCGTTGGAAGAGGAGATATTTTGAGCAGACTGGACGAATTCGCCGAGAGGCTGCCCGCATTCGGGCTGCCGGCCACGCTGGCCGGACGCACCCGCCGCTTCTACGATCGCGTGGCGGCGGTCTACCCGTTATCGACCATGCTGTTTCACTCGCGCGCGCACCGCTGCGCGCTCGAGATCTCCGAGATGCGCGACGGCATGCGGGTGCTGGAGGTGGCGACCGGCTCGGGCGAGATGTTCCAGCGGCTGGTGCGGGCCAACGCGCGGGGCTCGACGATCGGCCTCGATCTTTCGCCCAACATGGCGGCGCGGACGCAGCGCCTGGCGCGGCGGCGATTCCCCGGAGCGCGCGCGCATTGCCAGGCGGTGGACGCGCGGCAGATGCCGTTTCGCAACGAATCGTTCGATACGATCTTCTGCTGCTACATGCTGGAGCTGCTTTCGGCGGAGGACATCGTGAGCACGCTCGGCGAATTCCGCCGCATCCTGCGGCCGCGCGGCCGGCTGGCGCTGGTGCTGATCGGCCAGAACACGGCGCTGTTCAACGCGGCGTACAAGGTCGCCAGCAGCATCGCGCCGGCGTTCTGGGGACGGCAGGTGGAGCAGCGCGTGCCGGAGATGATCGAGTCGATGCGCTTCGAGATCGAGCACGACCGGCACGTGCGGCAGATTTTTTATCCATCGAGGGTGCTGGTGGCGCGGAAGTAGGGCGCGCCGGCGAGGTTCAGTCCTTCAGTTCGGAAAGCCGGCGCTCCAGGAAGCGGCGCTCGACGGCATTCGTCGCCAGGGCCAGCGCGCGGCGGTAGGCTTCGGCGGCTTCCGCGCTGCGACCGAGGCGGCGCAGGATATCGGCGCGAGCGGCGTGGAACAGGTAGTAGCCGTCGAGCTCGCCGCATGCGCCGAGGGCGTCAATGCGCGCCAGACCGGTCCCCAGCCCCACGCCCATGGCGACGGCCACCGCGTGGTTCAGCGCGATCACGCGGGAGGGGTTCCATTCGAGGAGCTTTTCGTAGAGCGCCGCGATCTGCGGCCAGTCGGTTGCGGCGGCCGTGGGGGCTTCGGCGTGGAGCGCCGCGATGGCGGCCTGCAATTGATAAGGGCCGGGCGCGCCGCAGCGGAGGGCGCGGCCGACCAGCGCGATGCCTTCGTCGATGGCCGCGCGGTCCCAAAGCGCGCGGTCCTGCTCCTCCAGCGTGACGAGTTCGCCCGCGCGGACGCGGGCCTCGCGGCGCGAATCGTGCAGCAGCATGAGGGCCAGCAGGCCGAGGTTCTCGGGCTGCTCCGGCATGAGCTCGCAGAGCATGCGGGCCAGCCGGATGGCCTCGGCGCACAGATCGGTCCGCAATAAATGGTCGCCCGAGGCCGCGGCGTAGCCTTCGTTGAAGATCAGATAGAGCACGGCCTGCACGGAGGCGAGGCGCTCGGCGAGCCGGGCGGGCGGCGGCACTTCGTAGGGGATGCGCGCCTCCAGGATCTTACGCTTGGCGCGCACGATGCGCTGGGCCAGGGTGGCTTCGGGCAGGAGGAAGGCTTTGGCGATCTCGGGCGTGCTGAGTCCGCCGAGCGTCCGCAGCGTGAGCGCGATGCGGGCTTCGGGATTCAGCGCCGGATGGCAGCAGGTGAAGATCAGCCGCAGCCGATCGTCGGGGAAATGCATCGCCGCCTCCTCCTCAGGTTCGGGCGTGGTGGATGGGCGCTCGAGATCGGCGCGCAGCTCGTCCTGCTTTTCGAGGCGCGTGCGGTCGCGGCGCGCGCCGTCGATGAGCTTGCGCTGCGCGACGGCGGTGATCCAGGCAGCCCCGTTCTGCGGGATCCCGGTTGCCGGCCAGCGGGCCAGGGCCAAGGCGAGCGCCTCCTGCAGCGCTTCCTCGGCGCGGTCGAACGATCCGGACATGCGAATCAGGCCGGCCAGAATGCGGCCGGATTCCCGCCGGAAGACGGCCTCTATCGCTTCGGCGGCGTCAACCATTCCCGCCGTTCTGCGTGCCCGCCGCGTGTTGGACCTCGGGCGGCCGGGCCGGCAGGCCCGGCAGCGGGCGGATCTCGATGCAGCCCTCCGCGCCCTTGCATCCGGTCGGAATACGCGCCGCCCACTCGATGGCTTCATCGAGATTGGCGCATTCCAGCATGTAATAGCCGGCGAGCTGCTCCTTGGTTTCGGCGAATGGGCCGTCGGTGACGAGCGCCTCACCGGCGGCGGAGAGGCGCACCGTGGTGGCGCTGGAGGTCGGGGCGAGCGGCTCGGCGGCGATGAACGCGCCTTTGCGGCGGGCGTCCTCCATGACGGCGGCGTGGCGCTGGTACAGGCCGGGCCGCTCCTCCGGGGGCACGCCGCCGGGCTGTTCGCGGGAATAGATCAGTAGCATGTAACGCATTTATGCGTCTCCTTTTCGAATGATAAAACGGGCCGCGCCGAGCAGTGGCGGCTTATCGTAAGCCGCCACCCGCGCGCAAGTCCTTTAATTTCAACTGACGCTTCTGCCCGAGTGGCTTATCGTAAGCCACCCGGGGCCCACGGCCGCTCTGTGGGGGCTACCGCGGGTAGCTCGGATCGGCCTGAACTTCCCGCATCTGCGCGGCGTGCCGCAGGTCGTGGCCGGCCAGGATGAGGGCCATCTGAAGGCCGTCCATGAGGGTGTGCTCGCCGTTGGTGATGAAGCGGAGAGGCGGCGATTCAATCGCGTGCTCGCGGAGGTCCGGCGTCGTCTGCACGAACTCGCGCAGGCGCGCATAGCTCCGGTCCAGGCGGTCGAGAGCTTCGGCCGGCGTCATGGTTCCGGTGGGGTGCACGAATTCCGGGGCATTGGCCCGCGGCGAGCGCTGCGGGACCTTCTCGAGAATGATCGCATCGACCGCCCGCCAGTCGCGATCCGCCGGGGGGGCCGGCGCCTGCATGAGCAGCTCCCGCATGGGCCCCATGAGGCGATCGTGGACAATTACCAGGTGCTCCAGGATCTCCGCCTGGGACCAGCGGTCCGGCGCGGGTTTGAACTGCCACTGCGCCGGCGAAAGGCCGAGTGTGGCTTCGGCGATGGCGATGGAGGTCCGGTCGAAATATTCCAGCGCCTGATCGATATCCGTGGTTGCGAAAGTCGGCATTGCGTTCTCCTTCATCGGGACGACGCGCGGGATAGCCGAAATCGACAGGGGCCGCGAAAAAATTTTGCGGGCGTGCTCCGGGCGTGCCCGGCTCCTACCGCATGATGTAAGAACCAAGCACTTTCATGTAGTTGGCGCGCTCGAAGGCCTGCGGCCGGGGAACCGACCGGCGGCTCATCGAGCCCTGCATCTGGCGGATCGAGTCGTACTCGTGATCGCCCATCCACACCAGCAACTCGGTAACGACGGTGTCGAGGTAGCCGATGCCGCGCTTCAGCAGGGCTGAAGTCATCATCGCGACCTTCGCGCCCGCCATCATGGCTTTCACGACGCCGGCCGCGCTATGGACACCGCCCGTGAGCGCGAGGTCCGCCCGGATGGTGCCATACAGCACAGCGATCCAATGCAGCCGCAGGAAGAGCTCGTGCGAGTTGCTGAGCATCAGGTTGGGCACGACCTCCAGGGCCTCCAAATCGTAATCCGGCTGATAGAAGCGGTTGAAGAGGACCAGCGCGTCGGCGCCCGCGGCGTCGAGCTTGCGGGCCATGTTGCTCATCGAGCTGAAATACGGCCCGAGCTTCACCGCGACCGGAATCCGCACTTCCGCCTTCACCGCCTTTACGAGGTCGATGTACTGTGCCTCCACCTGCTCGCCGCTCGACTGCGGATCGACCGGGATGTAGTAGATGTTGAGTTCGAGAGCGTCCGCGCCAGCCTGCTGGATCTGCCGCGCGTAGCGGAGCCAGCCGCCCGTGGTGGTGCCGTTCAGGCTGGCGATAATGGGTATCCGCACCGCCTGCTTGCATTTCGCGATGTGCATCAGGTACGCTTCCGGACCCACCACGGGACGAGCCGGTTCCGGGAAGTGGGTCAGGGCTTCCGGCGAAAGCTCGCTCGCGGCGAGCATCCGGCGGTCGAACTCGTCGGATTCGAGCTCGATCTGCTCCTCGAAAAGCGAATGCAAGACCACCGCGGCCGCGCCGGCGTCCTCCATCCGGCGCACGTGATCGAGGTGCTCGCAGAGGGGCGAGGACGAAGCGACCAGCGGGTTTTTCAGCTTGAGTCCCAGATACGTGGTGGACAGGTCAATCGCTTTGGACAGGTCGATCATTTCTTCACCTCCTCCGGGTTTCCGTTCGCCGTCTGCCGGGCCATGTGTTCGTAGAGCTTCCAGCGCGACGTCACATCCTCCTCGGCGAGATGCAGCAGGCGCTCCGCCTCGGCGGGATTGCTCTTGGCCAGCATGGTGTAGCGCGCTTCGTTGTAGATGTAACTCTTGAGCGGGACCGAGGGCGGACGGGAATCGAGCTGAAACGGATTCGCGTTCTGCCCCGCCAGATCCGGGTTGTAGCGGAACAGCGGCCAGTAGCCCGAGTTCACCGCGGCCTTTTGCTGATCCATGCCGAATGCCATGTCGTATCCGTGGGCGATGCAATGGCTGTACGCGATGATGAGCGACGGGCCATGGAACGCTTCCGCCTCCAGGAATGCCTTTACCGTATGCACGTCGCCGCCGCCCATGGCGACCCTGGCCACGTAGACGCTGCCGTAGCTCATCGCGATCGTGGCGAGATCCTTTTTACCCGCCGGCTTGCCGCCGGCGGCGAACTTGGCCACCGCGCCGCGTGGAGTGGCTTTGGAGGCCTGGCCGCCGGTGTTCGAGTAGACTTCGGTATCGAGCACCAGAATGTTGACATCGCGCCCGGAGGCAATCACGTGATCGAGGCCGCCGAAGCCGATATCGTACGCCCAGCCGTCCCCGCCGACGATCCAGACCGATTTCCTCACCAGGGCATCGGCGACGGCGAGCAGGTCGCGCGCTTCCGCGGTGTGCATCCCGGCCAGCGCCTGCTTCAGCAGGCGAACGCGCTCCCGCTGCGCGCGGATGCCCTGCTCGGTTTTCTGCTCGGCAGCGAGGAGTGCCTGCGCCAACGGCTCGCCGATGGCGAACGCGAGCCGCTCGACCAACTCGCGCGCGTACTCGTTCTGCTGATCGAGCGCGAGGCGCATACCGAGGCCGAACTCGGCGTTGTCCTCAAACAGCGAGTTCGACCACGCGGGACCGCGGCCGGCGGCATCGGTGCAATACGGCGTCGTCGGAAGATTGCCGCCGTAGATGGACGAGCAGCCGGTGGCGTTGGCAATCAGGGCGCGGTCGCCGAAGAGCTGCGTCATCAGCTTGATGTAGGGCGTTTCGCCGCACCCCGAGCAGGCGCCGGAGAACTCGAATAGCGGCTGGAGCACCTGCACATCCTTCACCTGGCTGAAGGACAGGAGCCCCCGCTCCGTTTCCGGGATCTTCAGGAAGAATTCCCAGTTGGCGGCTTCGGATTCGCGGAGCGGCGGCTGCGGCGCCATGTTGATGGCGCGATGCTTCACCTCGCTCTTGCTCTTGGCCGGGCAGACCTGCACGCACAGGCCGCAGCCGGTGCAATCCTCGGGCGCCACCTGCAGCGTATACTTGCGGTCCTTCATCTCCTTCCAGCGCGCGGGCACGGCCTTGAACGCGGCCGGCGCCCCTTCGAGATACCGCGGGTCATAGACTTTCGCGCGGATGACGCTGTGGGGGCATACGAGCACGCACTTGCCGCACTGGATGCACAGATCCTCGTCCCATTCCGGGATTTCGAGCGCGATGTTGCGCTTTTCCCACTGCGCGGTGCCGGTGGGGAAAGTGCCGTCGATCGGGAGGGCGCTGACCGGCAGTTCGCCGCCTTCGCCGGCGATGATCCTGGCTGTGACCCTCCGGACGAACTCGGGCGCGGCATCACGCACGGCGGGACGGATGTCGAAGGCCGCGGTAATGGCGGCGGGCACGCGGACTTCGTACAGGTGCTCCAGCGTGGAATCGACGGCGGCGAAATTCTTCCGGACCACGACTTCCCCGCGCTTGCCGTAGGTCTTCTCGATGGCGTGCTTGATCGCGGCGATCGCCTCTTCACGCGGCAGCACGCCGCTGACGGCAAAGAAGCACGTCTGCATGATGGTGTTGATGCGCCCGCCCATGCCGGTGGCCCTGGCGACCTCATAGCCGTCGATCACATAGAATTTCAACTTCTTTTCGATGATCTGGCGCTGCACCGCCGCCGGCAAGTGCTCCCAGACCTCGCCGGGCCCGAAGGGGCTGTTGAGCAGGAAAGTGGCGCCGTGATCGGCGGCCTTGAGGACATCGATGCGCTCGAGGAAGGAGAACTGGTGGCAGGCCACGAAATTGGCCTTCGTGATGAGATAGCTCGCGCGGATGGGATTCGGGCCGAAACGAAGGTGCGAGGTGGTGATGGCGCCGGACTTCTTCGAATCGTAGACGAAGTAGCCCTGCGCGTAGTTGTCCGTTTCCTCGCCGATAATCTTGATCGAATTCTTGTTCGCGCCGACGGTGCCGTCGGCGCCCAGACCGTAGAAGAGAGCGCGCACGGTCGACGGGTCTTCGGTCGAAAACTCGGTGTCGTAGTCCAGACTGGTGTGGGTCACATCGTCATGGATGCCCACCGTGAAGTGGTTCTTCGGCGAAGGATTGCGCAGCTCGTCATAGACCGCCTTGACCATGGCCGGGGTGAATTCCTTGGACGCGAGTCCGTAGCGGCCGCCGATCACTCTGGCCGCAGAACCCGCCTCGGCCAGCGCGGTAACCACGTCGCAGTAGAGCGGCTCGCCGGTCGCGCCCGGCTCTTTGCAGCGGTCGAGGACCGCGATCGACCGGGTGTTCGGCGGCAGCGCCTGGATGAACGCTTCGACGTCGAACGGCCGGTACAGGCGCACCTTCAGGAGCCCGACTTTTTCGCCCTTCGCGCGGAGCGCCGCCAGGGTTTCCTCGGCGACCTCGGCGCCGGATCCCATGATCACCAGCACGCGCTCGGCATCCGGCGCGCCGGCGTAGTCGAACAGGCGATAGTGACGCCCGATCCGCGCGAATCGATCCATCACGTTCTGAACGATCGCCGGAGTGGCGCGGTAGAAGGGATTGCACGCTTCGCGCGCCTGGAAGTAGACGTCGGGATTCTGCGCCGTGCCACGGATCACGGGGCGATCCGGCGTCAGGGCCCGCGCCCGGTGGGCGGCGACCAGTTCGGGATCGATCAGAGCGCGCAGATCGTCCGGCGCGAGCATCTCGATCTTGGCGACTTCGTGCGAGGTGCGGAAGCCATCGAAGAAGTGAACGAACGGCACGCGCGATTCCAGGCTGGCCGCGTGCGCAATCAGCGCAAAATCCATGACTTCCTGGACGGAGTTCGCGCAAAGCATCGCGAACCCGGTGGCGCGCGCCGCCATGACGTCGCTGTGGTCGCCGAAGATGGAGAGCGCGTGGGTTGCGAGCGCGCGGGCGGCGACGTGGAACACCGTGGGGGTGAGCTCTCCCGCAATTTTGAACATGTTCGGGATCATGAGGAGCAGGCCCTGAGACGCGGTGAACGTGGTCGCCAGGGAGCCGGCCTGCAGCGCGCCGTGAAGGGCGCCGGCGGCGCCGCCCTCGCTTTGCATCTCGATCACGGCCGGGACGGCGCCCCAGATATTGGTCTTGCCCTCGGCCGACCACTGGTCGGCCCACTCGCCCATGTTCGAGGATGGCGTAATGGGATAGATGGCGATGACTTCGTTGATCTGATGAGCAACGTAGGCGGCGGCCTCGTTGCCGTCGATTGTGACCCTGGAACGGGCCATAGTTGGTGCGCTGGTCAACGCTCCCCTCCTGGAATTCGGAATCGGGTAACCTACTATCAATATTATTAGACCTGTTTATCCTGAAAAGCCAGGGCGCAAATGAGGGTATCGGGGCGGCTGCGGACGGGGGGCAGTCAGGCGGGCGTGCGGGACTGCGCCGCCCGGCATCCGAAGCGGCGGCGGACCGGCGGTCCGCCCCGTACAATGAGATGGTGCCGCGCTGTGGAGTGTTCACCGTCGATCGGGTCATTGTTTATAAGAGCCGCCGCGAAATGCTGCTGTTGAGCGGCGAGTCGGTGGTCCGGCAGTACCGGATCGCTCTCGGGCGCGAGCCGGCCGGCCATAAGCGCGCAGAAGGCGATGGGCGCACGCCAGAAGGACGCTACCTCATCGACCGCCGGAATCCGCGCAGCAAGTACCACCTGGCGCTGCACATCTCCTATCCCAACGAGGGCGATCGCACGCGCGCCGAAGAGGCCGGGCTCGACCCCGGCGGCGATATCATGATCCACGGCGTCAAACCGGGCGTCGACCATCCGGCGGCGGATTGGACGCAAGGCTGCATTGCGGTCACGGACGCGGAGATCGAGGAAATCTGGGGCCTCGTCGCCGATGGGACCACGATCGAGATTTATCCTTGAAATTCACCATGCAGATCGAGGAGATCCTCAAAAAGCTGGAGCGGTTTGAAGGCCGGTTCCCCACGGCCGCTGTCGCGCAGGCGATCAAGCGCCGGGAGGAGATCGCTCCGCGCCTGCTCGGCATCCTCGAGAGCCTGGCGGGCGATCCGGCGCCGTATCTCGAAGGGGACCAGCGCTGCGATTACCTGTTCGCGCTGTATCTGCTGGCGAAGTTCCGCGATACACGGGCGTACCCGTTGGTGCTGCGAATCTGCCGGCTGCCTGACGATATCGCGGACGCCCTGCTGGGCGACGTGATTAGCCAAAACCTTGGCAGCATTCTCGCTTCGGTTGCCGGAGGGGACGAAGCCGGACTGAAGGCGCTGGTGGAAGACCCGGGCATCGACGAATGGATCCGCGACGCGGCGCTGAGCGCGCTGGTCACCGGCGTCGCCACGGGGGAGCGCACGCGGGGCGAGGTGATGGCGTATCTCGCCCGTCTCTTTGAGACCCTGCCGCGCGAAGAAGGCCATATTTGGGCCTCCCTCGCGCACAGCGCTCTCGACCTCTGCCCTATCGAGGTGAAACAGCAGATCCTGGATGCATTCGAGCAGGAACTGATCGATCCTTTCGAGATATCACCGGAGGACATCGAAGACGCGTTGAGAAAGGGAATCGACACCGCGATGGAAGATCTGCCGCGCCGCGGCCACCGGCTGATCGATGACCTGGAGCTCGATATGGGCTGGATGGATGGATTCCAGGAGGAGGAATCTCCCTATGAGCCACTGGCGCCCCACGAGAATCCGTACGACGACGCGGAGGATCCCTATGATCCGTTTGCCCCGGAACTCGGCTTCCCGGAACCCTACCAGCGCGAGGGGCCGAAGATCGGGCGCAACGAGCAGTGCCCGTGCGGCAGCGGCAGGAAGTACAAGAAATGCTGCGGCAGGTAGCGAGGAGCGTGGCCAGCTATGACTGGGCGAATCGATTCGCCCTCGCGTACATTGAATAAAGGCCGCGCCGCCCCCGCGGCACGGTTCCCAGGGAGGTGGATGCATGGAGAGAGTGCGCTGGACGGTGCTGCTGCTGGTGGCGGCGGCTGCGCCTCTTGCCGCTCAGCCGGCGGAGATTCAGGAAGAGCGGCAGGTCATCAAGACGTATCCGTTCGGCGGGCCGAACCCTTCTCCAACCCGCCCCGGCGGGCAGCGCGTCCAGCAGAGAATCTACCCGTATTTCCAATTCGACGAATACGCATCCGCGGGCGTGGACCGCACCTGGAACGTGGTGCGCCTGGAAAATCGCTACATCCAGGCGTTTATCCTGCCGGGCGTCGGCGGCAAGCTCCTCGGCGCCATCGAGAAGAGCACCGGCAAGGAGTTCGTCTACTACAACCACGTGCTGAAGTTCCGTAATATCGCGATGCGCGGACCGTGGACGTCGGGCGGGATCGAGGCGAATTTCGGGATCATGGGCCACGCTCCTTCGACGGCGACTCCCGTCGACTACCTGGTCCGCCGCAACCCGGATGGAAGCGTCAGTTGCATCGTCGGCGCCATGGACCTCCCGTCCCGCACGCAGTGGCGCGTCGAGTATCGGCTCGCGCCGGAAAAGGCCTACGTCGAAGCCCGGTCGCTCTGGTATAACGCGCAGCCGTTCGAGCAGTCTTATTACGTCTGGATGAACGTAGCGGAAAAGGCTGGCAGCGACCTTGAGCTGGTGCTCCCCGGTACCGCCTGGATCGGGCATAACTATGCGGTACCCAGCCAACCCTGGCCGATCAGCGCCGGCGGGCAGAACCTGGCGCTCTACCGCAACCACACCAATGGCCGGGATGGGAGCTACTTCGTCACCGGTAAAGAAAACGACTTCTCGGGAGGCTACTGGCACGATGCCGATTTCGGCTACGGCCACTGGGCGCCGCACGAAGATGTACCCGGACAGAAGTTCTTCCACTGGGCGCTATCGCGGGAAGGGGCGATCTGGGAAAACCTCCTGACCGATCGCGACGGCCAGTATTTCGAGCATCAGACCGGCCGGCTGCTGGACCAGAGCGATACCGGCTCTTTCGCCCCCTACGCCACCGATCGCTGGGCGGAGATCTTCTTCCCCTACAAAGAGACCGGTCCGATGGTCAAGGCGACGCCGTACGGGGCGCTCAACGTCCGCAACAGCGGCGATGGCATCGTGCTGAGCTTTTGCGCGCTTCAGTCCGTCGACGAGACCGTCGTCGTCCGCGCCGGCAATCGCGAGATCGCCTCCGACCGCATCCGGTTGCAGCCAATGGAGGTCTATGAGAAGCGGGTGCCGGCAGCGGTCCCGAGCGGCGAACTGCGGATCGAAATTGGAGATAAGCTGACGTACACGGACGACCCGAAAGACGGAGTGCTGAGCCGGCCGCTCACGTTTCGCAACTACGCGCCGGACACCCCGGAAGGGCTCTATCAATCTGCTGCGCGGGACGAGCGAGAACGGCGCTATGGGTCGGCTTTGCACAAATATCTCTCCTGCCTGGAACGCGATCCTTCCAACATCCGCGCCCTCACCCGAATCGCTGCGATCTATGGGCGGCAGGGCGAGTACCGGAAGGCGCTGGAGTATGCGCGCAAAGCCCTCGGCTTCGCCATGTATGACCCGGATGCGAACTTCGTCTACGGAGTCCTCGCCCGCAAGACCGGCCATCTGGTGGACGCGAAAGAGGCGCTCGGCTGGGCGGCGCGGTCGATGGCTTACCGGGCCAGCGCGCTGAGCGAGCTCGGCTGCATCGCGCTGCTCGAAGGAAACCCCGGCCGCGCCGCGGAGTTGCTGGGGCGATCGCTCGATTACGATGTTCACAACGTGCGCACGCTCCAGGTGCTGGCCACGGCCGATCGCCTCCTCCGCAAGCCTGCCCAGGCGCGCGAGACCCTGGCGAGGATCCTCGACATCGATCCTTTGAACCATCTGGCGCGCTTCGAAGAATACCTGCTTGACCCGCGCCGGCAGGCTCTGGCGGACTTCCAATCCCTGATCCGTAACGAGCTGCCGCACGAGACATATCTCGAGATCGCGGCTTACTACGTGGACCTTGGCCGCAACGGCGATGCCCTGCGCGTTCTCCAGGAGGCGCCGGAGCAGGCCACCGTGCGCTACTGGCAGGCCTGGCTGCTGCGGGAGCGGGATCCGCTAGAGAGCCGGCGCATCCTGGAAAAGGCCTCCGCGATTTCGCCCTATCTGGTGTTTCCCTTCCGCGAAGAATCCATTCCGGTATTCCAGTGGGCCGCGGCGGCGCGGCCGGACGACTGGAAGCCCTCCTACTACCTGGGACTGATCTACTGGGGCATGCAGCGCACAGATGATGCGCGGAAGCTCTTCGAAGCCTGCGGAGATCGCCCGGGTTATGCGCCTGCGTACGTCACCCGGGCGTTTCTCGAAGAGGCCGATGACCCCGTCCGGGCGCAGAAGGACTTCGAGAGGGCCTACGCCCTCGACCGCAAGGACTGGCGCAACGCATACCACCTCGCGAATTTTTACATGCAGCACGGAAGCGAGGAGCAGGCGCTCGGCGTGGCCATCGCGGCCGCAACGGAATTCCCGTCGCAGGACGCCATCAAGGTCCTGGCGGCGCATGCCTACCGCGCTAGCGGCCGCTACCAGGATTGCAACGCCGTGCTCGCTGACGCGACGATCCTGCCGTTTGAGGGCCAAAGCGATGTGCACGAGCTGTTTGTCCAATGCCTGGTGAGCCAAGCCATGGTCGACATGAAGGCGGGCAGGCACGAACGCGCGTTGGAAGAACTGGAGCGTTCGCGCGAGTACCCGGAGCGGTTGGGCACCGGCGCTCCGGCCGACCCCGATTACCGCCTGCAGGACTTTCTGGAGATGTTCTGCTATCGCGAATCCGCGGCACCCGCGAAGGAGGCTGAGGCAGCAGCCAGAATCCGTGCGTACTCCATGCGCCGCCATCTTCCGGACTTCGACACGCAGCGGAAAGCAGTGGAGAAGTGGTACCGCACCTCCTTTCGCGCCGAGCCCGAGCGGACCGCCGCCGAGGAGCTGCGCCGCCTGCTGCGGCCGGCCCGTTAGCCACCGCAACAAAAGCAGAAGGCGCCCGATCCGACGAACGTGCAAGCTTAGCTGGCAACACGGTCCGTCATCTTTGCGCGGGGATGGGCGTGAGGACTCGCCGCGGCTCTCCAGATCAGGTGGCTGCGACCTGTCCTTGCGATGCCTCTCGGTACGCTGTCACGATCCGCTTCGTTGGGCCCGCCATGATGAGCCGCCCATGGTCCAGCCAGATCGCCTGGTTGCAGAGCATTTCCAATGTCGGCAGCGCGTGCGAGACGCACAGAATCGTCTTGCCATCGCGGCGGAATTGCAGGACGCGGTCCAGGCATTTTGCGAAAAAGGATTCGTCACCAACGCCCAGGACCTCATCGATGATCAGGATATCCGGGTTCACGTTCACCGCCACCGAGAACGCGAGCCGCATCGTCATTCCCGTCGAATAGGTGCGGAGCGGTTCATCGATGAACTCGCCAATCCCCGCGAATTCGACGATTTCATCGAACCTCCGGCGGACTTCGGCCCGGCTGAGTCCCAAGAGAGACGCGTTGATGACCAGGTTTTCTGCGCCGGTCAAGTCCGGATGAAATCCAGAGCCGAGCTGCAGGAGCGCGGCGATACGGCCATCGATGGTAACCTCACCTTCGCTCGGGCAGCACAGACCTGTGGCGATATTCAGCATGGTGCTCTTGCCCGCCCCGTTGCCGCCGATCACCGCCAGACTGTCGCCGTGATCAACGGCAAACGAGACATCGCGGAGCGCATAAAACTTCTCCCGGGGAGAGGGCCGCAACAGGTTGGCGATGCGCTCCCGCAGGAGCATCTGCCCGGCGTGCCGCCGGAAGTGTTTGGAGACATTTTGAAACTGAACTGCCGGCATGTCAGATGTGCTCGTAAAACGCGTTTTTTCCGCGGTGGAACACCCAAAATCCGAGCAGGAGCATGAGGAACGAAACCAGGCTCAACTTGAGCAGAGTGGAAGCGGGGGGCGCCACGCCCGCTAGCAGAATGCGGCGCAGGCAGAGAATTAGTGCGGCCACGGGATTGAGTTCGTACACGCTGGAATATTGCGCAGGAATGATCTCGAAAGAGTAAAAAATGGGAACCACCCAAAACAGGATCGTATTGGCGGACTCCACGACATAGCGGGTATCGCGAACATAGACGTTGAGCGTCGCGGTAATCAGTGAAAGACCGCAGACGAATACGATCTCAAACAACCAGACCACGGGCAGCCAGAGCCATTGCACGTTGACATGCCCGCCAAATGCCAGAACAGCCGCAAGCAGGAGGCAGATCTGGATCAACAGATGCAGGCAGTTGGAAAGCACTGCCGCGATCGGCACGATTTCGCGCGGCATGGGAACCCTCTTGACGAGAGAGGCGCTATCGAGAACGGAAGTCGTTCCGGTGATCCAGGCGAGGCTAAAAAAATTATAGGGCACCAGTCCACAGAGAACAAACACCGAGAAGTGCCGGATCTGCGGGTTCGGGAAAACCTGGGTGAACACAAACGTCAGCACCCCCATCATGACGACCGGGTTCAAAATGGACCACAGGACACCCAGGGACATATTCCGATATCGAATCCGGAAATCCTTCAGGACCAGGTTTTGGAGGACGTATAAGGAATCGCCACGCCACATAAACGGTAAGCCAATGCAGTCAAGGTTCTATTTTAGACCGTCCACGCGCGTTTCGCACCTGAATGCACCTGTGGCAAGGCTGCTTCGGCCCGTCTCGAAATTTCTGTTTTCCTGTTGCCATTCTGGGGCCTCGCGAAACAGTGACCGATCGGCCACTACTGTCCCCCCGAAACTTTGAGTTAAACTGAGGGTTATTCGGTTAAGCCACAAGGGCGAGACTTAAAAACTTCAGGATGGACTTGTCCCGATTTTTGAGACAACCGGTTAAGACACAACTTCCATTGAATGGAGAATTGTGTCATGGGGTTGTCACGACGAACGTTCACGCGTGAGATGAAAATCGCCGCCGTCCGGCGGCTGGAAACGGGCTCCTCG
>DATGMB010000247.1:0-3614 GCA_035293845.1 Bryobacteraceae bacterium | reverse complement strand
TCGCGATTCCCACATTCCCACCGCGCCGACAGCTGGTCCTCCCTCTCAAAATCCAAAACCAAAAACCAAAACCGAAAGGAGCTTCCCGCTGCCGGCCACCTGCCTTCGGTTCAGGCTCATCCTTCGATGAGAATATGCTGGGGCGCGGCCGCTACGGCGCGGGCACGACGTAGCCGGTCCGCGAGCGGACCCGCGCCTTCGGATGGCGCTGCAGGGCATCGCGCGTCAGCTCGACGCGGATCGTGCGCGTTGTGCCGGGCCTGGCGTCCGGCAGCGGGTAGTAGAGGCTGTAGCGGGTGCGGATGCGGTGCATGGATTCCTGGAATGCGGCGCCGGGGTTGTCGGAATGAATGAAATCGCCGCCGGTCTTTTCGGCGATGCCTTTGACCCCGACCTCGAACGTCAGCAGGTAGGGGTGCGTGATGGTGTTGATGGAATGGAACGTCTCATACGCGGTGCTGCGCACGATCAGGGCGGTGAGCAGGGCATCGGCTTCCCAGAACTCGCGCACCACGGTGCTTTCGCGGCGCGTGCGCTGGCCGTAATTATCGGTGACGATGAGGACGGCGCGGCGGCGCGCGGTGCGGGGCTGGCGCGCGAGGAGATTGGCGGCGTCCTCGGCCGCGGTCTGGATGTAGGTGCCGCCGTCGAAGGGGAGCGCCAGCACGTCCTGCTGGATGCCGCGCTGCACGGCTTCGAGGTCTTCGGTAAACGGCAGGATCACGCGGGTGCGTGTGTTGAAGACCATGATGGCGACGCGGTCGCCGGGGCGGAGTTCGGCGACGCCCTGGCGCGCGGCGGCCGCGACTTCGGCCACCTTGGGGCGCATGCTGCCGCTGACGTCGAAGAGGAGGATGAGATCGAGCGCCTCGTCGCCGGCCGAGAACTGTACGATCGGACGCGGTTTGCCTTCGTCGAAGAGGCGGAAGTCGTCCTTGGTAAAGCCAGAGAGGAAGCGGCCGTCCTCGGCGGTGACGGCGGCGTCCACGTGGACGAGCGAGACGCCGGCGCGGAAGGTGGGCGTTTCCTGGGCGAAGGCGGCGGCGACCGAGAGGAGAACGGGCAGAACCCGCATCCCTGTTCCGGACGCGGCGGGCGTGCGCGCGGTTTCCGCAGAGCTAACGGGGCGCGGCGAGGTCCGTGACGAGACGCCCGATGGCTTCGTCCATGCTGACGGCGCGGTCGAGATAGGGCTGCCAGCAGCGGCGTCGAGATACTCGCGCGTGGCGGGCGAGATGGACGCTCGAAGGCGGCAGGGGTTAACTGCAATGGCGCTATGCTGGACGGTGATGGGCAATCCTCTCTCCTACCTTCACGATCAGCTGGAACAGTGGCGCGCGGAAGGGACCTACCAGCGGCTGCGGGTGTTGCAATCGGAAGCCGCAGCGGAGTCCTGCTTCGATGGCAAGGAGGTGATCAACCTCGCGTCGAATAATTATTTGGGGCTGACGACGCATCCCAGGCTGCGCGAGGCGGCGCTGCGCGCGGTGGAGCGGTTCGGTGTGGGCTCGGGCGCGGTGCGGACGATTTCCGGAACGATGAGCCTCCACATGCAGCTCGAAGAGCGCATCGCGGCGTTCAAGAACGTGGAGGCGTGCGTGGTGTTTCAGTCGGGCTTCGCGGCCAACGCGGGGACGGTTTCGGCGATCCTGACGCCGGAGGATCATATCATTTCGGACGAGCTGAACCACGCGAGCATCATCGACGGGTGCCGGCTTTCGAAAGCGAAGATTCACGTGTTTCCGCACAAGGATGTGGCGGCGGCCGAACGCATCCTGGGCGAACTGGACGGCGCGCCGGGGCGGAAGCTGCTGATCTCGGACGGCGTATTTTCGATGGATGGCGACATCGGGCCGCTGCCGGGGCTGGTGGAGGCGGCGGAGAGGCACGGCGCGATCATGATGGTGGATGACGCGCATTCTTCGGGCGTGCTGGGGCGCAACGGGCGCGGCACGATCGACCATTTCGGCTTGCACGGGCGGGTGCACGTGCAGGTGGGGACGCTTTCGAAGGCGATTGGGGTGCTCGGCGGGTATGTTTGCGGCAGCCGGGATCTGATCGAGTTCCTGTATCACAGGGCGCGGCCGTTTCTGTTTTCGACGTCGCATCCGCCGGCCGTGGCGGCGGCGTGCCTGGCGGCCTTCGACGTGCTGGAGCAGGAGCCGGAGCGCATCGAGCGGCTGTGGGCCAACACGCGCTATTTCAAGCAGGGGCTGACCGCGGCGGGCTTCGACACAGGGATCAGCGAGACGCCGATCACGCCGGTGATCGTGGGGGAAGCGGCGGCGGCGCACCAGCTTTCGCGCGAGTTGTTCCAGGAGGGCGTGCTGGCGACGGGGATCGGATTCCCGACGGTGCCGAAGGGGAAGGCGCGGGTGCGGACGATTGTCACGAGCGAGCATACGAGGGCGGAGCTGGACCGGGCGCTCGAGGTGTTCCGCAAGGTGGGGAAGAAGATGGGGCTGGTGAGTTAGGCGGCTGTCCACAGACTACGCTGAGGTCCGGGTATGTGTAAGCTCGCGGCGAGACGCGAATGCGCATCTCTGAGCTGTGCACCTCGCAGCTCTTTCCCCGGAGGTGCTGCGCGATCAGAAGGCTCAACTGCATGCCAATCCGGTCATGCTTTCGGCTGGCACCGGACATAGCGAAGATTTCGCCGTTGTAGTATTCGCTCTTGTACTCGGCCTTGCGATCGAGCTCCAGATATTCCTCCGGGGTGTAATGAGTCTTCGGCAGGGTTGGCGTCCCTCACCTCAACTATACAAAAAAGGCCGGCCCCCTTTCGGAGGCCGGCCGCAGATTGGAGAGACGTGCTGCGTCAGAAGTAAAGCTTCAGCGCGAGCTGGATACGGCGCGGGGCGCGGAACCCGGTGATTTCGCCGAACGTTGCGCTGGTGATGTTTGTACTGACCGTGTTCGGGTTCACCCAGTTGAACGTGTTGTAGGTCTCGAAGCGGAACTGCAGGTAACGCGCCTCGTTGCTGGTGAAGTGGAAATTCTTCATCAGGGAGGCATCGAGGTTGAAGAAACCCGGGCCGCGCACGACGCCGCGTCCGGCGTTGCCGGGGCGGATCACGCCCTGCGGGACCGGCGCGAAGCACGAGGGGCTGAACCAGTTCAGCGCGCCCGCTTCGGCCTGCGTGGTGGCGGCGTACTGGTGCGGCGCGCCCTGCTGCGGGTTACTGCACACCATATCCGGCCGCGAACTGGCGGCGCTGTTGCCCAGGATGCCGAGACCGGCGGGATCGACGCCGGAAGTCGTGACCGTGAGGGGCAGGCCGGTGTAGGCGGAGAGAATGCCGGAAACCTCCCATCCCTTCAATGCCTGGCCGACCACACCGTGGCGGCCCTTGAAGATCGGAATGTTGTAGACGTAGCTCAGGACGAAGTTGTGGCTGCGGTCGCCGGGATAGGGGCCGTATTCGCCCTCATGCCAGTTGTAGCTGTTCTGCGGCGCGTTGGAGCGGTCGGAGCCGTTGTCCGTCAGGTTCTTGGACCACGTGTAGGCCGCGTAGAGCGTGCCCGCGCCGCGGAAATCCCTGCGGACGGTGGCCTGCAGGGAATGGTAGTTGGAATCGAACGCCGTTTCGAGCGCGTTGATGTAGTTCCAGCCG
>DATGMB010000246.1:0-19099 GCA_035293845.1 Bryobacteraceae bacterium | reverse complement strand
AACCTGTTCAAGCTCGCGGCCCGCGACATCCTGATCGACCTCCTCACCGACTCGGGCACCGGCGCCATGTCCACCGAGCAGTGGGCCGCGGTGATGCGCGGCGACGAATCCTACGCGGGCAGCGACAGCTTCTTCCGGCTCAAATCCGCGTGCGACCGGCTCACCGGCTTCCGCCACATGATCCCCACGCACCAGGGGCGCGCGGCGGAGCGCATCCTCTTCACCGTCCTGTGCAAGGCCGGCGACGTGGTGCCCTCCAACACGCACTTCGACACCACACGGGCCAATATCGAATTCACCGGCGCGCGCGCTGTCGACCTGCCCATCCCGGAAGCGGCGGACACGCAGGCGCGGCTCGACTTCAAAGGCAACATGGACGTGGCCGCGCTCGAAACGCTGATCGAGCGCGAAGGCCGCGCGCGCATCCCGCTCGTCATGCTCACGGTGACGAATAACTCGGGCGGCGGGCAGCCGGTCTCGATGGCGAATATCGAGGCCGTCAAGCGCGTGTGCGAGGCGCGCGGGATTCCGCTCTATCTCGACGCCTGCCGTTTCGCCGAAAACGCGTGGTTCATCCGCGAGCGCGAGCCGGGCTACGCCACCTGCACGCCGCGCGAGATCGCGCAGAAGATGTTTTCCCTTGCCGACGGCTGCACCTTTTCGGCGAAGAAGGACGCCTTCGCGAATATCGGCGGCTTCCTGTGCTCGAACGACGACCGCGTGGCGCAGCAGGAAACCAACCTGCTCATCCTGACCGAAGGCTTTCCGACTTACGGCGGCCTCGCCGGCCGCGACCTGGACGCCATCGCGACCGGTCTCGATGAGGTGCTCGACCCGGACTACCTGCGCTACCGCATCGCTTCGACGGAATATCTCGGCCGGCACATCGCGGATCGCGGCGTGCCGATCGTCGAGCCGCCGGGCGGCCATGCGATCTACATCGACGCGGCGCGGATGCTGCCGCACATTCCGCCGGCGCAGTTTCCGGGGCAGGCGCTGGCGGTCGAGCTGTACCGGCACGCGGGCATCCGGTCGGTCGAGATCGGCTCGGTGATGTTCGGCGCGGCGGCGCGGCACGAGCTGCTGCGCCTCGCGATCCCGCGGCGGGTCTACACGCAGAGCCATATCGATTACGTGGTGGAGGCAATCCTCGAAGTGAACGCGCGCAAGCATGAGATTCGCGGGCTCGAGATCGTCGAGGAACCGCCGTTTTTGCGGCATTTCAGCGCAAAGTTCCGGCCGGTGGGGGGCGCGTGAAAACTCTCCCGGAATACGAACAACTCGCCGCCGCGGCGCACGGGCACCTGTGCGCGGGTCAGATTCTGGGACTGCGGATGGCGCTCTACGGCATGCGCCTGCTGGGCCTCGAAGATCCCGAGGGCGCGGACCGCAAGCGGCTCATCACCTATGTTGAAATCGACCGCTGCGCGACGGATGCGATCCCCATCGTGACCGGCTGCCGGCTGGGCAAGCGCGCGCTGAAATTCCGCGATTTCGGCAAAATGGCGGCGACCTTTTGCGACCTGCAAGAGGGCCGAGCGGTGCGCCTCGTCGCGCTGGACTCCGCCAAGCAGCGGGCGCGCGAGCTGCATCCTGAGATTCCCGGCAAGAACCAGCAGCAGATGGCGGCCTACCGCGAGATGCCCGATGACGAGCTGTTCGAGGCGCAGTGGGTGCAGGTGGCGATCGGCCTCGAGGACCTGCCGGGATACAAGGCGCCGGCGGTCGCCTGCGCGCGCTGCGGCGAATCCGTGAACTTCGGGCGGGAAGTCATGGTGGGCGGCGCGCCGGTCTGCCGCGCCTGCGCGGGCGAGCGGTATTACGATCCGCTCCCGCGATGATCCGCTGCTATATCACCGATCGCCGCGCGGCCGCGCGCCCGCTCCTGGACTGCATCGCGGGCGCGCTGGCCGAGGGCGTCGATTACATCCAGATCCGCGAAAAGGATCTGCCGGCGCGCGAGCTGTGCGCGCTGGTGCGCGCCGCGCTGGCGCTGCCGAATCCGCGCGGAACGAAGATTCTGGTGAATTCGCGCGCGGATGTGGCGCTCGCCTGCGGCGCGCACGGCATTCATTTGCCCGCGGACTCGCCGGCGCCGGATGAATTCCGTTCCATCTGCCCGGCGGAGTTCCTCATCGGCGTTTCCTGCCACACGATCGAAGAAGTGCGGCGCGCCGCGGCCGAAGGCGCGGATTTTGCGCTGTTCAGCCCGGTGTTTGCGACGATCTCGAAGGCCGCGCAGGGCCCGCCGCAAGGCTTGGAGCGGCTCGGGGAGGCGGCGCGCGCGGTCACGATTCCGGTGCTCGCGCTGGGCGGCATTACGGAGGAAAATGCGGGCCGCTGCGTGGCCGCAGGCGCGGCGGGGGTCGCCGGGATTTCGCTGTTCCAGGGCAGATGAAATCAGGCCGCGGCGGCTTGCTGGCCGCGCGCCGGAGCGGGGGCGTAGGGGAAGCGGTCCTTCATCCGGAGGAACGGGTGCTCGATGAGGTTCCACGAGAGCCACGCCAGCGCCAGCACCCCGCCGGTAGCGCAGACGGAATAGGCGATGAATCCCGCGGGCGAAGGCAAGCCGTAGGCGCGAAAGACGGCGACCGCGGAGGGGTACAGCACGACCTGCTGCAGGACGTACATCCCGTAGCTGTACTTGCCGCACGTGCGCAAGGGCCGGAGAGTCAGCATGCGGTGGAGCAGACCCTCCCGCGCGGTCGCGCCGTAGAGGACGAGACAGGCGCAGAGAATCACGATCATCAGGTCGCCGATGGTCCGCGCCGGCAGGGCGACCCAAAAATTCTTGCCGCTGGCGAGTTGGAGGGTGACTTCCAGGCCGGCAAGCGCCGCGGCGGCGACCGGGGCGAGGAGCCGGCGCAGGCGTCTGGTGGCGGCAGGGTTGGAGACTACAAGGGCGAGCAGACCGCCCATCGCTAGCGCGTCCATCCGGCCGCACGTCCAACGATAGGGATCGGGGAGGAACGCTCGGGACAAGAGGGCCGCGGGCACGGTAAGAAGGCACACTGGAGTCAGCATCCGCCGCGGCGCCAGGAATACGATCGCCGGCCAAACCAGGTAGAACTGTTCCTCCACCGCGAGGCTCCACAGGTGGCTCAAATAGCGGGTATGGGGAGCCGGCGCCCAGTTCATCGTATAAGTCGCGTACCGCCACCAGCAGGACGCTGAGCCGGTCAGGATGACGGCCGGGATGGCGTAAACCACATAGAGGGGAAAGATGCGCAGCGCGCGGCGGGCGTAGAACGTGCGGAAATACGACGGGGATTCCGTGGTGCCGAGCAGGATGCCGGTAATCAGGAAACCGCTGAGCACAAAGAACAGGTCCACGCCGGACCATCCGAAGGCGAGATGGTTCAGAACCGGGTGATTTACCGGCAGCAGCTCGCGGCAGTGCAGGCCGATTACGAGTAGAACCGCGATGCCGCGGATCCCGTCGAGGGCCGGGATGTGTTTCGCTCCGGGGGCGGGTGGCGTGTTTGCCGGCTCGCCGGCTGCGCGGCCCGGCGCCAGACCGGGTATGTCCGTGGAAACGGGCACAATGTCTTATGGTAGGGCTGGGGGGCCGTGCGGTTCCAGGTATCCGTTAGTGGGCTGACGGCAGCTTACGAGAGTTAGTAGCGGCCGGAAGCGATGCTTCACCGCGCCAGCACGACCCGGCCCGCGCCCGGCAGCGGCGCGGGGGTTTCGGCCGACTTGCCACGCGCGATCACCGCCAGCGCCGCGAGATAGAAAATCGCGCCGACGATCATGGTCTGGACTAATCCGAGATAGATGGCGCAGACCAGCGCGCCGACCGATCCCAGCACGCTCGATGCGGCGTTGAGCGACCATGCCCAGCGCACCGAAGGCGCGTGCCATTTCTCCAGGCGGGCGAGCGCGGTGGGGAAGGGCATCCCCATCAGGAAGCCGATCGGGGCGATCAGCGCCACCGTCATCGCGGCCTTGGCGGCGAACGGCAGCCAGACGAGGCTGCCGAGCAGGGTCGAGACCGCGAGCGCCACGAGCGCGACGGCGATCGCGATGCAGCCGAGCAGCTTGATGAGGCGTCCTTCGTCCTCGCCGAGGAGGCGGCGGCTGGCGTTCGAGCCGATGCCGCTCGAGACCAGCATCGAGAAGATCACGACCCACAAGGCGTGGACCGGATGTCCAAGAAAGAGGACGAATTTCTGGATGAGCGCCACTTCAATCAGGATGTAGCCCGCGCCGATGAAGACGAAATAGAGCAGAAATCCGCGGATTCCCGGCTGGCGCGGCAGGCGCGCGCCCAGCACGACCGGCGGCAGGACCAGGATTACGGCGGTCGCGGCGAGGCTGATGCCCATCAGCGTGAAGAGCAGCGGCACCGCCTTGTTGACCTTGTAATCGGCGGTCTCGTGCGACGCGGTGGCGAGGAATTTCCAGATATCCCGCGGCTGCACGGTGTAGAAGAAGAACGGGCGGTTGTCGGTGACGGGGCTGATGTCGTAGGTGTAATTGCGCTGGTATTCGGCGGGATCGGGGCTGCGCAGCAGATCGTAGAACTGGCTGCCGGTATTGGCGGAGGGCGTGCCGCCGGGCACGTAGACTTCGTCCATTCGGGCCGCGGCGAACAGCGCGCGGGCGCGGGCGATATCGGCGGCGGCGAACGGCTTGCGGGCGATCAGCACGGTGTCCTGGCTCCAGCCCGGCGGTCCGGGCGAGCGGCCGGCGATGACGTGCGCGGCGGGGTTGGTTTCGCCAAGCTGGTGCAGGGCATCGATGGCGAGCGAGATGAGGCGCAGGGACTCGCGCGGCGGGTTGAGGCCCCAGCGGGTGAAGGCGACGATGCCGTCATCGGTGAGGTGCGAAAGGTAATCGCGGAAGGCGTCCGTGGTGTAGAGGTTGTTCTCGGAGAGCGCGAAGGCGCCGGCGGCGGTGGAGGCCCAGGTATCGACCAGCGTGGCCTGGATGACCTGGTAGCGGTCCGTGCTGCGGCGGACGAAGGCGCGGCCGTCCTCGATGTGGACGTGGACATCGGGGCGGAGGTACAGGCCGTGGCTGAGGCGCGGGAAATTCTCCCGCATGATGGTGGTGGCGATGATGGGGTTGATCTCGACCGCGGTGATGTCGCGGCTGCCGGAGGCGAGGGCGCGGGCGACATCCCAGCCGCCGCCGGGGCCGATGATCAGGGTCTTGGCGCCGGGGCGGACGGCGTAGGGGAGCGCCGGGCCCTGCGCGGTGACGTCGCGGCGCTGGTCCGCGGTGAGGTGGTCGAGGTCGAAGGTGAAGATGTCGGTGGCGGCGTCGGCGTCGATGACGATGCTCTCTCGGTGCTCCTCGGCGCGGTGGACGAGGGCGATGCGGGAGAAGCTGTTCCACTTGACGAATGTTTCGTCTTTCAGGGCCTGTTCTTTGGCGTGGGTGGGCTCGATGAAATGCTGCTTCTGGTTATACGCCATGACGGCGACGAGCGCGAGGGCGAGCGCGACGGAGCAGGCGCGTCCGCGAATCGAGGCGCCCATGCTGAACCAGACGGCGGCGGCGACGGCGAAGAAGATGGCCGCGGCGACGACGGTGCTCGGGCCGCCGAAGGTTTCGAGCAGCGGGATGAGCGCAAGACACCCGGCCGATGCGCCGAGGAGATCGAAGAAGTAGACGCGGTTGACGCGCTCGATGGTCTCCGAGATGGCGAGCGAAACGATGGCGCCGGAGACGAAGAAAGGCAGGGCGGCGGTGAAGTAGATGAGCGCGAGATTCCAGTTGTTGAGGGTCTTCTGCGCGAGAATTACCGCGAGCGCGAGGACGGTGAGGAGGCTGTTGACCGCGCTGAGGCGGCCGAGCCGCACGAACATCGGCGCCTTCCACCCGGCGGCCACGTACGAGAACACACCGCCGGCGCCGAGGCCGAACAGGGCGATGGAGATCGCCAGAAAGGCCATGTGGTAGTAGAACACCACGGAAAAAAGCCGCGTGAGCGAGAGCTCGAGCAGAAGCGTGGCGAGCGTGGTCAGGGCGACGCAAAGGTACACCTGAGGCCAGGGCGTGGGAGACGTCTTCACGGAGATCAATGACTACTATAGCGCGGGGTGGCTTCGGGGTTTGCTGCTGCGAGCGTGGGGGAGCGGGGTCGGGGATCGGGTGCGCGGCAAGGGAGCGGGATGCGGGACGCTCCGCTCCCTTGCCGCGCCACATTACCAGAGCACTTTGAAGCCGAGCTGGATCTGGCGGGGTTGGCCGACCTGCTGGGTGTTCATGGTGCTGGGGATTTCGGAGCCGAAGTTGACGCTGGTGGCGCTCGTGTTGATGTTGCCGAGCATGTAGTTGAGGTGGTTCATGGCGTTGAACGCCTCGACGCGGAACTGCGTCATAACGCGCTCGTTGATGCGGGTCTGCTTGATGATCGAAGCATCCATCGAGTAGGTGCCCTGCACCCGGATGTTGGGCGAGCGGTAGGAGTTGGTCTGGTTTGGCCGGTAGTTCGGCGGCAGGATCAGCCAGTCGTACTTGGAAAGGTCCGTGCCGCAGCCGTTGGTGAGGCTGGCTGCTACGGGGGTGATGTTGCCGCTATCGTCCTCGGTGAGCACGCAATTGTTCCAGATCTGCACCTTCTGAGCGCCCCAATGCACGGTGGGGAGGTTGGGATCGCGCAGCGGCACCACGCCGTTGGGCATATTGGCGGGCTCGCCCTCGGGAGAATCGGTGAAGAACGTGTTGAGCTGCCAGCCTTCGATCAGTTTGCCGCCGATGCCGTGCACGCCGGAGAGGAAGTGTTGCCCGTGGCCGAAGGGCAGGTCGTACACCATCGTGATCTTGATGAAGTGCGGGCGATCGGCGTAGTACAGGCCCTCCTGGTATTGGATCGGGTTGTTGTAGTAGTCGAGATAGCCCCAGCGCTCGTTCTGCTTGGAGAGCGTGTAATTGGCGATCAGGTTGAGGCCGTTGCGCAGCCGGTGGTTGTACTCGAGCTGCATGGCGTTATACCAGACGTGGCCGGTGTTGAGACCGTATTCGGTGCCGCCGGTGAATTGCGGGAACGGGCGCATCAACTGGTTGAGGCTGATGGTGGGGGAAGTGTACATGCTGGTTCCGATGAACGGCTGCAGGCCGTAGAACGGATTCGGCACATTCTGGTTGCACCAGGCGGCGGGGTTGGCGAAGCCGGCGGGCGTGGGCGCGCCGTACATCACGCTGCACTGATGATAGTTGGGGTTCAGGTCCCAGGCGATATTGGATTGCGTGTGCGCGGCGCGGTTGCCGACGTAGGAGATATCGAGCGTCGAGCGCTGGCTGACCTGATACTGGAAGCCGAAGGAGAACTGGTTCGAGACCGGATACTTGAAATTCGGATTGAACCAGTTGAAACCCTTGCCGACGTAGGTCAGGGCGCCGAGCGAGGAGCCCGGCGGCACGCTGATGCCGTTCGGGAACGGGTTGGCGATGGTGTTGGGGATCGGCGTGCGGCCGCCGTCGTTGCTGGTGACGAGCGAGGTGTTCGTGCTGAACCCGGTGGTCTGGTTCCAGTCGTTATTGGGGTTGATGATGTACATGCCGTAACCGCCGCGGGCTACGAGCCGGTCGTTGATGCGAAACGCGGCGCCGATCCGCGGCTGGATGCCGAACCAGTCGATATTGGCGGCACGGGTGGAGTAGCCGTTGACGCCCGCGAATTCCATGCTGCCCTTCAGGTTCGCCAGGTTGTTATAGAGGCCGGCGAACTGCTGGTAGGTGGGGTTGGAGGCGAGGCCCAGCTTGGCGATGTTGTCCGTGACCATGGAAGCGAGCGGGCTGGGGGCGTTGGGGTTGAAGGCTGCGTCGAGGCGGTTGTACTTCTCCGTGGTGGGCATGTTCAGGTCGTAGCGCAGGCCCCAGTTGATGGTGAGCTTGTGGTTGACCTGCCAGTTGTCCTGTACGAACGGCGCGACATACCACTGCCTGAAGAAGGGATAAGCCGCATAGTTGGACTGGCCGCCGGTCGGATAGCCGAGCAGAAAGCTGGCGAAGCCGTCGCCGCTGAGGCCGTTGACGTTCTGGTTGTAAATGGACTGCGTCCAGCTTCCGTTGAAGTCCTCCTCGAAGATGTTGCCCGTGTCGTCGACCAGGTACTGGTTCCAGCGGATATCGATGCCGGCTTTGAGCGTGTGGCTGCCCCAGATCTTGGTCAGTACGCCGTTGAGGCCGTAATCGTTGGTGATGTTGACGCTCTGGTAGCGGCCGAGCGTGTTGTAGCCGCTGACGGCCCAGACGCCGAAGAATTGCGGCTGGGGGAGCTGGGCGACCAGGCTCTTGGGGAGGCCGAGCGAGGTGAGATCGAAGCCGGTGTTATCGGCGCCGAGGCCCTTCTCGATGAAGCGCGTGTTGGAGGCGCGGACATCGAGAACAGTGGTGGGAGTGAGGGTGGCGGTCCAGTCGAAGACGTAGCGGTCGTTGATGCGCTGGAAGGGGAGCTGGCCGTCCTCGCCGACACCGGTGCCCGGGATGCCGCCGGGTCCGAGGCCGTTGACGGGGCGGTGCTCGGTGCGGTCGTTGGAGCCCTCTTCGAGGAAGAAGTGGTGCTTGTCGCCGAGGCTCCAATCGAACTTCATCTGCATGTTGTAGAAGCGGTCCGCGTCGTAGACGCCGCCGAGGAAGATGTCGTTCGTGCCATAGCGCTGGCCGGGGTCGCAGGTGCCGGGGCAGGTCGGCATCGGCATGTATTTCATGACGGCCTGGGCAACGGGGCTGATGCGGCTGGCGGGAATCTGGTTGTTCGGGAACGGCGCGCGGTTGGTGACGATGTTGCCGGAGGCGTCGTAGACCGCGGTGGTGGGGTCGTAAATCGTGATGTGGTTGCCGGCGCCATCGACCAGCTTGCTGAAATCGCCGGTGCGCATTTCCGGTTGCGGGTAGCTGAGGGTGAGGGGATCGGGCGTCCCTTCGCGGTAGTTTTCAAAGGCGCCGAAATAGAACAGCTTGACCCAGCCATCGCGCTTGAGCAGCTTGGGGATGACGATCTGCCCGCCGACGGTGCCGCCGTACTGATCGAGGTAGTGCTCGGTCTTGGGCTGGCCCAGGGCGTTGTTGAGCCAGCCGGTATCGTCGAGGAAGGTGCGGCGCATGAATTCGTAGCCGCTGCCGTGGAATTTGCTGCCGCCGCTCTTGGTCACGACGTTCATGATGCCGCCCATGGTGTGCCCGTACTGCGCATCGTAGGTGTTCTGCATCATGGTGAATTCCTGGACGGCGTCGACGACGGGGACGAGCGCGATGTTATTGGAGCCGGACTGCGCGTTGTTGGGCGCGCCATCCATGAGGAATTCGTTGCTCTGCTGCCAGCTTCCGTTGACGATCCACTGGGCGATGGCGCCGTTATCGAAAGGGCGCTGCCAGATGGGCGCGCCGCGGAACGTGACGCCGGCGGCGGTGAGTCCGAGCATGAACGGATTGCGCGCGTTGAGCGGCAGCTCGGCGACCTGGTTGGTATCGACCAGGCCGGCTCGGTTGCCGGACTGCGTTTCAAGCAGCGCGGCTTCGGCCGTGACCTGGACGCTCTGGGTGATATCGCCGATTTCGAGCGCGGCATCGACGCCGGCGGACTGCCCGACGGCGAGCGTGAGGTTCTCCCGCACGAACTGCTTGAAGCCGGGAGCCGTGACGACAATCTTGTAGACTCCGGGTTTGAGGAGCGGGATCGAGTAAGCGCCGGAGGAATCGGCGGTGGCGGTGAAGGTTTCGCCGGTGGAGGTATCGACGGCCTGCACCTTGGCTTGCGGGATGCTGGCGCCGCTCTTATCCAGGATGTGGCCGGAAACACTGGCGCGGAATTCCTGAGCAGTTAAGCACGCCAGCGATGCGATCAAACACGCGAATAGGGCGAGAACTTTGCGCACTGCAATCACCTCGACGTAGAAGCTGAAAATCGACCCAAGCATTTGGCCGCACGATTTAGCGATCCCGCGGCCGGATTCGGAGTATTTCTATCACCAATTGTTAAGAACGTCAAGAAAACGGGAGTGATCATCGCCGGCGTTTCGCGATGCGAACCGCGGAAGAAAAGTGACGGCCGTCCGCCGGGCCGTGCGGGCGCCCGCGGCGGCGGGAGCGGCGAGGCCGCGCGGACTTGGTTGACGCAAACCCGCGCATTCGGGTATATCCTTTTGTTCGGGAGTCGAACAATGAAGCGGCTGGCTTTGGCAATAGCGATGGCGGTGGCGGCGTTCGGGCAGGACACCTCGAACTGGACGGCGGCGCAGGATCACCAGAACATGATGGAGCAGCTCGGCATCAAGGCGCTGCGGCCGGGGCCGAGCGGGAACGAGGCGGCGCCGAACCATGCCAACTACGATGAGGCGAAGGCCAATCCGTTTCCCGATCTGCCGGACGCGCTGACGCTGAAGAACGGCCGCAAGGTCACCACGGCCGAAATGTGGTGGCGCGAGCGGCGGCCGGAGATCGTCGAAGACTTCGAGCGCGAGGTACTGGGGCGCGTGCCGAAAAACGCGCCGAGGGTGACTTGGGAGGTCACCAAGACGGTGAACGCGTCGGTGGGCGGGCGCGCGGTCGTGGGGAAGTTGCTGGCGGGGCGCGTGGATAACTCGGCGTATCCGGCGTTGACGGTCGAAATCCAGATGACGCTGGTACTGCCGGCGGACGCGAAGGGGCCCGTGCCGGTGATGATGATGTTCGGCGGGCGTCCGCTCGCGGAATTCGGGCTGCCTTCGCCGTTCGGCGGCCGCGGATTTCCGCCGCGCGCGGGCGGGCCGCCGCCGCCGGCCGATCCGCCGGCCGCCGAGCAACTGATCGCGGACGGATGGGGCTACGCGACGATCAACCCGGCGAGCATTCAGGCCGACAACGGAGCGGGGCTGACGAAGGGCGTGATTGGCCTCGCGAACCACGGGCGTCCGCGCAAGCCGGAGGATTGGGGCGCGCTGCGGGCGTGGGCATGGGGCGCGTCGCGCGGGCTCGATTACCTGGAGACGGACCGGGCCGTCGATGCCAAGCACGTGGGAATCGAAGGGGTGTCGCGGTACGGGAAGGCGGCGCTGGTCACGATGGCGTTCGATCCGCGGTTCGCCGTGGTGCTGGTGGGATCGTCGGGCGAGGGCGGAGCGAAGCTGCACCGCCGCAACTGGGGCGAGGCGGTGGAGAACCTGACGGGCTCGGGCGAGTACCACTGGATGGCGGGGAATTTCCTGAAGTACGGCGCGGCGGAGGCCGCGTTCGGCAGCAAGAACGCGGGCGATCTGCCGGTGGACGCGCACGAGCTGATCGCGCTGTGCGCGCCGCGCGCGACCTTCATCAGCTACGGCGTGCCGGAGAAGGGCGACGCGAAGTGGCTGGACCACGAGGGCAGCTTCATGGCGTCGGTGGCGGCGGGGCCGGTCTTCCGGCTGCTCGGCGCCAGGGACCTCGGCGTGGGCGACGACTGGCGGAACGCGAAGATGCCGCCGGTCAATGTGGGGCTGCTCGATGGCGAGCTGGCCTGGCGCCAGCACGACGGCGGGCACACCGACGGCCCGAACTGGAAGTACTTCATCAGTTGGGCGGACCGCGAGTTCCGGCGGCGGCCGGCGCCGGACCGTCCGGTGGCGCGGCTCGACCGCAATTCTCAGATCGCGCACCAGCAGTTGCTCGAGAAGGCGAAGGCGGGTGGGATCGATCTTTATTTCGAAGGCGATTCGATCACGCGGCGGTGGGGCGCAACGGATTATCCGGAGCTGCTGGCCGACTGGAAGCGGAATTTCTTCGGCTGGAACGCGGCGGATTTCGGCTGGGGCGCGGACCGGGTGCAGAACATTCTGTGGCGTCTCGAATTCGGGGAGCTGGACGGGGTGAATCCGAAGGCGATCGTGCTGCTGGCGGGGACGAACGACGTCGGCGCGGGCGCGAGCGCGGAGGATGTGGAGGCGGGAATCCGGGAGGTGGTGCGGGTGATGCAGGCGAAGGCGCCGGCGGCTAGCATCGTCTTGATGGGGATTTTTCCGCGCCACGACCGGCCGCAGTATATGGCGGAGATCGAGCGCATCAATGCGCGGCTGGCGGAGATGGCGGACGGCAAGCGGGTGCGGTATCTGAATGTGAATGCGCGGATGGGGGAGGGGACGCTGAATGCGAAGGACAAACTGCATCCCACGCTGGCGGGATACGAGGTGTGGGCGGAGGCACTGAAGCCGGTGCTGACGGAGATCCTGGGGCCTCGGGCGTTGGAAGATCATGCGCCGCCGCCGACGGGGGACCCGTCGCGGGAAGGGCGGGTGTTTTGAACCGCCGAGACGCCGAGGAAATGCAGAATTACGGAAACTTCGGCATGACGAAGCTGTAGGCCGTGTAGCGAATTTCGCTCCAGGCGAGTTCCGGGAGCGGATGCCCGGGAAACAGCGGGATCGCGACGGGGGTGAACTGGACCCGCACGCGAATCGCCCGGCGCCGTGCGGTCAGGGCGCTAGGAATGAGAAACTCATCGTCGCGGAAGCGGCGGTTCGAGGTCTGGACGACGTGCCGGGTCGCGCCCAATTCGCCCGAGGGCGCGGAAAACACGCAGGTGTTCGAGCCGGCCAGATACCAGATGCCCGCCGGTTTCCACTCCGGTGTTTTGGCGCCGGCATCCGCGACGAACACCTCCGCCCGCTGGTTCGGATAGGCATAATCCAGCTTGCGCCGGAGCATCACACCGAGATTTTCCGGCCGGATTGCGAGGGTGAACTCCGACCATGTTTTGGTGACACGGCCGCGGTCGGTCTCGGCCGGGTAAATCTCTTTGCCGCCCACGGTGTCGGGTCCCCATTCGTACCGCGACGTAATTTCGTAGGGTTGGGAGGCATCGGGCGAGAGATAGCTATGGGCCCGCTCGCTCGCCGGATCGCCGATCGCCAGTTCGTCGGTCCGGACCAGCGAGGCTGCCGGGAGGCCGTACCAATACGCCGCCGTCTCGTAATGCTGCGCCGATTCGTTCGTGCCGCCGTGTTCCAACTGAATGCGGGCGTTCCTGCCGAACGGCATCAGGTCGGCCAGCAGATAGCGATAGGACGATTCGATGCGGTCTTCCGGCGCGATGGCATCCCTGGCGCTCTTCGCGCCGGTGGGATGGCCGGCAAACGGCAGCGTCATGTTCAGGCCTCCCCAATAGTCGCCGCCGCCGCCCCACTCTTCGGTTCCGGTGCCCTGCGCCTGTGGGGTGCGGCTGTCGTCGAAGAAGAAACGCGGATCGCCCTCGAGGGTGTTGAGCACCGCGTCATGAGAGAAGATGATCGAGGTCCCGACAAACTGGCCGGACCACTCGCCGCCGCCTTCGGTCTTCGTGGTATCGAGCAAGACGAGGTCCTTGCCGAATTCCGGCGAGGGATGGTCGCGATACGTCGCGTGGAAGTAGCCGGCCTGAGCGGGCGGATCGCGAAACGGAGCCGACCGGATGCTCCACCGGACATCCGGGACAGCAGCGCCGGCGCCCGCCAGTCGGACAGCCGCCGACCGGAAGAAAGGCATGGGGAAGTAGCAGCTCAGATAGACGCGATCCCCGCCGTACCGCACCACCATGGGAAGCGACTTCACCAGGTACTCGCGGCGATCGCGATTGTACAGAGTGCCGGCGCCGAAGAAGAGCGCCACCGGCACATCGACGGAGGGCTCCGCGCGGCCATCCCATGTGATCTGCAGCCGGGCTCGGGAGAAATCGAGCGCGGAGGCAATGGGGACGGAGAACTCGAGCGCACGGATCATCCGCGCGCCGCGTCCGTTCCACACGACGGCCGTTCCCGCGGCGGGAAGATCGACGGAGCCGGACTGCTCGCGAACGCCGGCTTCACCGGCTTGCGGCGCGATATCGGTTCCGGCCTTGCGAATCAGATCGAGCACATCGGCAGGCGGCGGCGTTCGTGCGTCCCAACTGGCGATGGGCGCGGAGAGCGGCGCGCCGGGAACATACTGGTCGTAGATGTAATAGCCGGTGCCGTAGAACGTGCGCGAGTATGCCATGCGGAAGCGGTTTTGGAAGGCGACCGGGACCCAGCTCAAGTCGGCGCCTTTGGTCTGGGCCCACGTCAGGGCAAGCGGATTGGGAAAGAGCTCGGGCGGCTGGAAAACAGATTCCGGATTCGGATGCAGGGGATCGGCTGTGCTGGTCTCCTGCACCAGATGATCCTTGCCATCGACCTCCCAGTGCCACGGACTGCCGTGCCAATGGTTGAAGCGGACGAAGTAGAGCACGCCGGGGCCCTGGACATCCAAAGTGACGTTGAAGTCGCCGGCAAGCTGATACAGGAAGTGCGAGGCGTCGGCGCGTTCGTTGCCGCCCTGGCGGTCGTAGGTGCTTCGCATGTAAGCGCGGGCGCCGATGCGCTGGTAGGGCCAGCGGTCCCACATGCGGAAAGCATCATAGCCGACGGGGATCACGGGCGGGCCGGCGGCAAATGCGGCGGCTGCAATCCACCAGCAAAGGTATCGCACGCCCAAGTATTAACACGATGAGGGGGTGGGGAGACTTGGTTTCGATGCAGAGACATGGGGCGCGGAGGAGCGGGGTCCGGCGGAAAAGCGGAGGCGCGCGGCGCGGGGCGCGGAAACGAGTACCCGGAGCCCAATTGGTCCCTATCCTCACCATGCGGTGGGGGCGGGACTCACGGATGGAGAGGGAATTGACTCACAGGCGTGAGAGGGCGTAATTTGTGACACTTAGCTGACGATCGCGGTTGCTTTGCCCGGCGGCGGCGGTGCTAGATTGAAGGCAAATGCCGTCCGCCAATCGACAGATTGTTTTAGCTGCCGTTCCCAACGGCATGCCGAAGGAAACGGACTTCCGCCTGATTGAAAGCCCGATGCCGCACCCGGGCGCAGGCGAGGCGCTGGTGCGGTCGCTGTACCTTTCGGTGGACCCGTATATGCGAGGCCGCATGACGGGGAAGACGACCTACGCCCGGGGCGTGCAACCGGGCGAAGTGATGGTAGGCGGAGTGGTGGGCGAAGTGGTGGAGTCGAACGATCCGCGCTTCGCGAGCGGGGATATTGTCGAAGGAATGCTCGGGTGGCAGGATTACGCGGTGGCGCCGGCGAAATCGCTGCGCAAGATCGACCCGAGCCTGGCGCCGATCACGACCGCGCTGTACGTCCTGGGGATGCCGGGGCTGACGGCGTACTTCGGGCTGCTGGAGATCTGCCGGCCACAGCCGGGAGAGACGGTGGTGGTGTCGGGCGCGGCGGGCGCGGTGGGGTCGCTCGTAGGGCAGATCGCGAAGATCAAGCGCTGCCGGGCGATCGGCATCGCGGGAAGCGACGAGAAGATCCGGTTCATCACGCAGGAGCTGGGTTTCGACGGCGGCTTCAATTACCGCGAGACGCGCGATTACGGCGCCAAGCTGAAGGAGTTGTGCCCGAACGGCATCGATATCTACTTCGATAATGTGGGCGGGCCGATCACCGATGAGGTCATCAAGCACATCAACACGCGGGCGCGGATCGCGGTGTGCGGGCAGATTTCGCAGTACAACGCGGACCAGCCGGAGATGGGTCCGCGGTGGATGGGCCAACTGATCGCGAAACAGGCGAAGGTGGAAGGATTCCTGGTGATGCAGTTTGCCGACCGCTACGAGGAAGGGCTGAAGCAGTTGGCGACGTGGCTGCGCGAGAAGAAGATCAAGTACCGGGAGGATGTGGCCGAGGGCCTGGAGAACGCGCCGGCGGCGTTCATCGGGATGATGCAGGGAAAGAACATCGGCAAACAACTGGTGCAGGTGTGGAAGGAAGGCGCGGCACTGACGGGTGCGGCGCGAGGTTAGTGAGTTTTCACCGCCGAGACGCCGAGGCGCCGAGGCAACACAAAAATATTTTGCAGGGCTTTTCTCGGCGCCTCTGTGTCTTGGCGGTGAATATTTGGGCTAGCGTGTGACGGCGGCCAAGGCGTCCTGGACGGCGCGGAGGAGGGCGTCCATGGCGAAGGGCTTGGGGAGGAGCGTGAAGCCACGGGCGGTGACGAAGCGCTGGACGAGATCCGCGTCGTGGAAGCCGGAGATGAAGACTACGGGCAGGCCGGGCTGACGGGTGCGAAGGCGCTCGGCGAGCACGGGGCCCGTGAGATCCGGCATGATGACGTCGGTCAGCAGGAGTTGGACGGGGCCGGCGTCTTCATAAGCCTGAATAGCCTCCCAGCCGCCCGCCGCGGTGACGACGCGGTAGCCGGCGGCCGTCAGGCTCTGTTCCAAGAATCCCAGGACCGCGCGATCGTCATCGACGGCCAGGATGGTCGCTCGCGCGCTCTCCTGCATGCAATTCCATTATACGAAGCGGGGATGCGAGGGCGCAGCGAGCGGGATTACCGACGCTGACGCTGGGGAGGGGGATCCTCTCACAAGCAGCTCCCCGAAGACAGCCGCGCTTTGACCAAAAAGCGCTAGAGCACCAGCGGCTGTCTTCGGGTACGCCACCCTCCGAGGAGCTTGCGGAGATTTACTGGTTGGCCATCGCGACGAAGTGGACGTGGCGGTCCTTCTGCCAGCAGCTTTCGTCCTTGCACTCCGCGTTGGCCTTCTCCTTGCCGTAGCTGACGAGCTTGAACTGGTCGGCAGGGATGCCGATCTGGGTCAGATAATCGCGGGCGGCTTCGGCGCGCTTCTGGCCGAGGGCCATGTTGTACTCGGCGGAGCCGCGCTCGTCGCAGAGTCCCTCGATGGTGATTTTGTAGTCCGGGAAGTCCTTCAGAATATCGCGCAGTTCGGTGGAATCGGCTTTGAGGGTGTTCATGGCATCGGGGCGCAGCGACGCCTTGTCGTAATCGAAGTAGGCATCTTCGATGCGCGCGAGCAGATCATCGATGCGCTTGCGCGTAGCGGCATCCGGCATGTTGGAGCGCGGAGCAGGCTCTTCGCGGCGCGGAGTGCTGGCGACCTCGTGACGCTCAGGCGCGGGAGTGGTCTGTGTCCGCGGGGTCTCCGCGGGAGCCGGCGCCGGGGGCTGCTGTTGGGCGACCTTCTTCTTCGCGCATCCTACGCCGAGGGCGAGGACAGCGGCAGCTACGAGAACCAGGCCGCGGGAACGTTTCATGTGGAAATCCTCCATTCACGAATTTTGTAGCGCGATTGCGGGTGCGGGGGCAATCCTGTCCGGACAGGAGAAAAGGAGTCAGAAGTCAGAAGTCCGAAGTCAGGAGGCGGGCAGGGCGGCGGATTCGGTGTCCGCTCCTGTCACGACAGGATACGTGGGCCTCCGGGGGTTGACTACACTAAAGTGTGGAGATCCGCGTGCCATCGTTTCTTGCCATCGACGGGCGAAGGGCGCCCTGGCTCGTGCTGTGGCTGGGGTTTGGCGGGCTGCTGGTGTGCATCGTGGCGGCGGCGACGGAGACGGTGCTTTCGCTCGACCGGGTGCGGCAGGAGGAGGCGCGGATCCGGCAGTCGTTCAGCGCGCGGATGACGTCGCTCGACCAGATCCGGTCCGAGATCTATCTTTCGGGAACCTACGTTCGGGATTATCTACTCTCGCCGGATGCGAGCGGGGCGCAGGCGCAGGGGACCCGGCTGGCGACGCTCGAAAAAGAGACCTACGCGGCGCTGCACGCTTACGCGCAGTCCCTCGAGCCGGGGGAGCGGGAGCCCTTCCGGACGCTGCAGTCGGAAATCGAAGGGTACTGGCAGGTGCTCGACCGGATGATGGCGTGGACGCCGGAGCAGCGCGGCAAGCTGCGGGAAGCGTTCTTTTACGATGAGCTGGTGCCGCGGCGGAACGCGATGCTGCAGATCGCGGACCGGATCGGGCGGGCGAACGAGCGCGGGCTGAGCCGGGCGGAGGAACAACTGGCGGCGGCGTCGGACGGGTTCCGGCGGACGCTGCTGGGGACGTTTGCGATCACGCTGCTCGGCGGGCTGGTGCTGGCGGCGCTGACAGTCGGGCACACGCTGCGGCTGGAACGGGAGCTGGAGCAGCGGCTGGAGGAGAATGCGCGCTCGCGGGCGGATTTGCAGGAGCTTTCCGCGAAGCTGGTGCGGGCGCAGGAGAACGAGCGGCGGACGCTGGCTCGGGAGCTGCACGACGAAGTGGGGCAATCGCTTTCGGCGATCCTGATGGAAGCGGAGAGCGCCGAATGCGCGGAGGATGTCAGCGAGGCGCGGGAGCACGTGGCGGCGGTGCGGCGGCTGGCGGCGAAGACGGTCAACGAAGTGCGGGATCTGGCGCTGCTGCTGCGTCCCAGCATGCTGGACGATTTCGGGCTGGTGCCGGCGCTGAACTGGCACGCGCGGGAGACCACCAAGCGGACGGGGCTCAAAGTGGTGCTGCGCGCCGACGAAGCGGCCGGCGATCTGCCGGATGAGCACAAGACCTGCATTTTCCGGCTGGTGCAGGAGGCGGTGAACAACAGCGCGCGGCACGCCAACGCGCGGACCGTCGAGGTGGAGCTGCGGCGCGAGGCGGATCGCGTGCGGTGCACCGTCCGGGACGACGGCGCGGGATTCGACACGAAGTTCGTGCGCGGGCTCGGGCTGCTGGGCATGGAGGAGCGCGTGCGGCGGCTGGGCGGACGGCTGGAGATCGATTCGCACTTGGGGCGCGGAACGCTGGTGCGGGCGGAGCTGCCGGTGGTGGAGTTGACAGGGGAGCGGAAAGCCCCGGCGCCGGCAATTCACCGCAGAGACGCAGAGGACGCGGAGATTCCGCGGAGGAAACAGGAATTAGAGGCTCGGAGCTAGGGGTGCGCGCAGGCGCGAGTGCATGGCGATACGGATTCTGCTGGCGGACGATCATACGGTAGTGCGGGACGGGTTGCGGGCTTTGCTCGAAAAGCAGCCGGACATGGCGGTGGTGGCGGAGGCGGCCGATGGAAGGGACAGCGTCCGGCTGGCGGAGGAGCAGTCGCCGGATGTGGTCGTGATGGACATCGCGATGCCGAACATGAACGGTATCGAGGCGACGCGGCGGATTCTCTCGAGCAATCCGCGGACGGCGGTGGTGATCCTGAGCATGCACCAGGACGAGAGCTATGTGCTGCGGTCGCTGAAGGCGGGGGCGAAGGGGTACCTGCTGAAGGATTCGCTGCGGTCGGATGTGATCGAGGCGATCCGGTCGGTGGCGCAGGGGCGGAGCTTCCTGACGAAGAAGGTGAGCCGGATTCTGCAGGAGGATTACATCCGCGAGCTGGAGGACCGGGGGCTCGACGACAGCTACGACCTGCTGACGG
>DATGMB010000245.1:0-7237 GCA_035293845.1 Bryobacteraceae bacterium | reverse complement strand
GGAACGGCAATTTCGTAAGGTCATCGGCTACCGCGAAATTCCGACGTTCCTCGCGTCCATGCAAGGAACCAGGAAACCGATTGCGAAGGGAGCGGCGGTCGCGTAGTCTATGAGTGCTGAGGGGCGCTAACTTTCAACGGAGATCCGGGCAATCTCCTTGTCAAGCCCGAAGATCTGAAAGCGATCGCAGCCCTAATCCTTGATGATAGTGTGGCGCGGATTGAAGCAGCCGTCAGCAAATCGGATGCCCCTGAGCCTGTGCGAAGCTGATCCAGGCACATCAAGGCACATCCATGAGTTCTACAAAGCGGCCCGGCGCCGCATTGTGGCGATCACTTTTTGGCGGTGAGCAGATGAGCGGCATCTCATAAGGGTTCCGTCGCTTAGCGATAGTCCGGCCCAGTTCGAAAAATACTCGAACTGCTGGCTCCGATAGACATACTGGGTGAGCATGGGGTCGCCCCGAATGTCATCCTGCCAATGTTCGCGCATTCTACGGCAAATACGTCCTGGCAAGCAAAGCACTGAAGTGGGCGTTCACGCCCGGAACGACGACGAAAAGCGGAGTGGGCCGTGGGCTTGGATTGTCAATCGTAAGCGAGCTCGTGCGGGCGAACGGCGGCAGCCTGGAGGTGTTCAGCAACGACTGACCATCGGCGAGTGCGGATTCAACAGCGTTGATGCAATAGCCGCCGATTCCGTGAGGTATGAACAGTCGCAGCGCCAGTACCAACACTAGGGATTTACCCTATACTCTCCTTCTGGTTCCGGATACCTTTTAAACAAACTCCCAAGAAGGTGCGAATGTCACCCGCTACGCTAAGCTACTCGGCCTGCCTCGTTGTGGCCGTACCTTTGTTTATGGGCACACTCAATGCTCAATCACCAGGCGCCTGGACGTTCGTCGGGCTACCAGAGCGCGGAGTAACGTTTGTACAGAACGGACCGACTTCTGCTACCATCGCTAATCAAACCAACCGCACGATCCTCTCCTTCACCCTGATTTGGCGCGGGTTGGATAGCCAAGGTCAGCCAGCAGCCACCGGCAGATTCCAATACGTGAACCCCGATGAGATCCTGCAACCTATTCTTCAGCCAGGCCAGTCCCACACCGAAGACTTTGGCCTGTCGCGGAAAGATTACTTTTCTGCCCGACCTGGTGGCGGTCAGATAATCCTGGATGCCGTGGTGTTCGAGGATGGCACCGTTATAGGTCCGGACGCCGGCCTTACCGCCGAAAGGATGCAGGGGCGAATTCGGGCGAGGCTCGATGTGATGCGCCTGTTGGCCGCGGGCGACTTGACGACCGTAGATCAACTCACAACCGCCGCCAATCAGAACGCTGCTGTCGTAGTCAATAACCTGCCCGCAGACCTCACACCTAAAGGCCATGACGAATACCGCCGCATGTACGGCGCCTGGACCCGGGAAGCCGTCGGCATCGCTCGCGCACGGGGTATCGACGGCTTCAGAAAACATGTTGCCGATATTGAGTCCCGCTACAGCGGGATTAATTACCACCACGAGTGAGATCGTAGAAAGGAAACCGCATGACGACACAACTGATGCGACTTATTGGTCCTGCTTTTCGCTGCAAGTGTAGGTGTTGCTTTAGCGCAGCCGCCTTGGCAGCTTGACTACTCTCAAGCATTCGTCTGCCAGCAGCACGGCCTGCCCCATACCTGCGACGCCCACGACATTTTTTGGGCACAGAATGGTACTGCCTCAGCAGCCAAGTCTGGCAACTGTATCTATGCAATTCCCGGCACCAACCCGCCCAATAAGTTTCTGTATGTAGACGATTCCATTCACGCCGTCAACTGCACCCCAAACGGTGTGGTCCTTGAGGCTTGGACTGAGACAGACATCGAGTTTAGCACCAGTAACCAGGGCTTTGCGGTCTGGGTTCAGGGCACCCTTCCTGATGGCACCGTATTGCTGACAGGCTACTACCTGAAGCTATGCAGCAACGAACAGGACGGTGAGGGGGGATTTGCTCCCTGTGATGGAGGTGATGTGGAGTAGTAGGAACCCGTCATGAGGATACTGTCTCACGGGCCAGCACAGTAGAGGAGATCGCGGCGTCATGGGCGGAGGTCAAACAATTCGCAGAAATCCTGGAGATGCACTGGGACACTCCGGCCGCAGCCCGATTTCCTTCGATCCTCAAGACGTGCTGCATCGCCGGATACGACACACCGCCGCTGGACGTAATGATCCGGGCGGATGACAAATCAAGCCTGCGAGCCAGAGCGCCTCAAAATAGGCGAGTACGCTGATTACCGACGAGAGGGCGGCTTTTGTTAGCGGAAAATCGGAACGCTGGTCCTCACGCCAGCGCCAGGTTCAGATTCTCGATCGCCTCGTCGACTTCCGCGGTGCTCTTGTACCCGATCGTCACCGAGTCCACCGCGCCGGTGCCGAAAGCGAACTTCAGCGCCTTCTGCCGGTCCTCGCGCGTGGTGTACGAGCCCTCGCCCGCCAGCTTCATGCTGATCACGCCCATCCCCTGCTTGTGGACTTCCTGCGCGTGCTGCACCACTTCGCTGACATCGCCCACACGCGCGGTGTAGTCCGGGCCATCCATGTGGATGCCGGTATGGTTCATCCGGATCATCGCGATCTGGAGCCATTGGTTGCCGGGACACTGGCGCAGCGCCGGCAGGCCGTGCACGCTCGCGCCGTGCGAGAGCACCACCTTCTTCGACTGCGCCTCGAGAATCCCGTCCTGCCACGGCGCGGTGTCGGTGGGCCAGGTGCCGACGTGCTGGTAGTGCAGCAGCACGATATCGAAATAGTCGGTATTGGCCGCCTTGCGCAGCTCGTCGACCTTCGCCTGCGGATTGCCCCCCGGCCGTGTCGTTACCTTCGTCATCAGCCGGTAGGAGTCGCGCGGAATGCCCTTGAGCGCGATGGCGAGCATTTCGTGCATGCCGGGGTACGATTCCGAGGTTTCGAAGAAGCGGATGCCGCGGTCGTACGCGTGGCGGCAGAGGCGCGTGAATGCGTCCTGCCCCATCTCGCGCTGCACGCGGCCGCTATAGGTGCCGGTGCCGAGCGCCAGGCGCGTCACCTTCACGCCGGATTTGCCGAGCGTGACCCAGTCGGTGGCCGTGCGCTTTTCGGCGGCGCGGACGGCGGTTCCGGTGAGCCCGCCGAGCATGCTCGCGGCGAGCGAAGTTTTCAGGAAATCGCGACGTGAGGAATGGTGCACAGGTGTTCCCTCCGCTTTGGCCTCATGCTATCACAGGGGCCGGGGGTTGGGGGTTGGGGATCGGGGGCTCGGGCTGGTAGCGTAGGGTGATGGTGACGCGACGAACGTTCCTCGCGGCTGCCGCCGTTCGCGGTTTGAGTGCGGCGGCCCGGCCCCTGCCCTCGGCCCGCCAGTTGCGCTGGCACGCGCTCGAAACCACGGCATTCCTGCATTTCACCGTCAATACGTTTACGGACAAGGAATGGGGCTACGGGGACGAGGACCCGAATCTGTTCCAGCCGGCGCGCTTCGATGCCGACGCCATCGTCTCGCCCCTCGCCGATGCCGGGATGCGCGGCGTCATCCTCACCGCGAAACACCACGACGGCTTCTGCCTCTGGCCGACCGCCACCACGGACCACTCCGTGCGCGCCAGTGGGTGGCGCGGCGGCAAAGGCGACGTGGTGCGCGACATCGCCGATGCGGCGCGGCGGCGCGGGCTGCTCTTCGGCGTCTACCTTTCGCCCTGGGACCGCAACAACCCGCGCTACGGCACGCCCGCGTACATCGAAATCTACCGCCGCCAGCTCACCGAGCTGCTCACCGGCTACGGCGACATCTTCGAAGTCTGGCACGATGGCGCGAATGGCGGCGACGGCTATTATGGCGGCGCGCGCGAGAAGCGCACCATCGATAAGCGCACCTACTACGACTGGCCGAATACCTGGGCGCTCGTCCGCCGCCTGCAGCCGGGCGCGGTGATCTTCAGCGACGTCGGCCCGGACGTCCGCTGGGTGGGCAACGAGCGCGGCATCGCCGGAGACCCGTGCTGGGCGACGTACGATCCCGTGGGCGCGGATGGCGGCCCGGCCTCTCCCGGCGATGTGCGGGAGAAGGAATCGCCCACCGGCCACCGCAACGGCTCGCATTGGCTGCCCGCCGAGTGCGACGTTTCGATCCGCCCCGGCTGGTTCTGGCACGAGCGGGAGAACGCGCGGGTGAAGACGCCGCAGCAGTTGATCGACCTCTACTATCGATCCGTGGGCCGCGGCGCCAACCTGCTGCTCAACGTGCCGCCCAACCGCGACGGGCTGCTCGGCGCGGAGGACATCGCCTCGCTGCGCGCATTCGGCGAGTACCGCCGCCGCGTGTTCGCCAAGCCGGTGGCGCCGGGCGCGGAGTTCAACGTGATCCGCGTGCGCGAGGACATCCGCTACGGGCAGCGCATCGACGAAGCGGTGGTCGAAGGGTCGAATGGCCGCGCATGGGAAGAGCTGGCGCGCGTGACCAGCATCGGCCCGCGGCGGATTGTGCGGCTCGGCCGGACGGCGCGCGCGCAGAAGCTGCGGGTGCGCGCGCTGAAGTCGTCCGCGCCTCCGAAAATCGCGGAGGTGGCTGCCTTCCTGGAGTAGCGCGCGATCCGGAGTTTCTAACGAAAAACCGCTAACGATTAGCGGTTGCCTCCCTGTAAGTTGTTGATTCCACGCAGCGAGTTTTTGAAAACCGCTAATTTTAGCGGTTTTTCGTTGTAAAATGACCCAAATGTCTCCGGTCCGCCTCCTCTTGCCGCTTCTCGCGGCGCCCCTGTTATTCGCTCAGTACGACGTCCTGATTACCAATGCCCGCATCGTCGATGGCACCGGCGATCCGTCGTTCTACGGCGCAATCGCCATCCGCGGCGACGCGATCGCGGCGATCGGCAATCTTCCGGGCGCGACGGCGGCCACGGTGGTGGATGCGCGCGGATTGGTCGCGGCTCCCGGCTTCATCGATCTTCACTCGCACGGCCGGCGCGGCATCCAGCAAGTGCCCACGGCCGAGAACTACCTGCGCGAAGGCGTCACCAGCATCATCGAAGGGCCGGACGGCAGCTCGCCGCTCCCGATCTCCAAGTTCCTCGCCGACACCGGCAAAATCGGGATCTCCATCAATTTCGGCGCCTGCGTGGGACAAGGCAGCATCCGCTCGGAGGTGATGGGACTGGTGAACCGCAAGGCCACACCGGAAGAGATCGAGAAGATGAAGGCGATCGCCGCGCAGGCCATGCGCGATGGCGCATTCGGCCTCTCCACCGGTCTCTTCTACGTGCCCGGTAATTTCACCCCGACCGAAGAGGTCATCGACATCGCGAAGGTCGTGGGCCGCATGGGCGGCTTCCACGTCTCGCACATGCGGGATGAAGCGGCGGGCGTGCTCGACAGCGTGCGCGAAACTATCCGCATCGGCGAGGAAGGCGGCCTGCCGACGCAGATCACGCACCACAAGATCATCGGGCAGCCGAACTGGGGCCGGAGTGTCGAAACGCTGCGGCTGGTCGAGGAGGCCCGCCGGCGCGGCGTGGACGTGACCATCGATCAGTATCCCTATACCGCATCGAGCACCGGCATCGCGGCGCTGCTGCCGCAGTGGGCGCTCGAGGGCGGGTCGAAAGCCACCAACGAGCGCCTGAGCGCGCCCGGCGAGCGCGCGAAGATCAAGGCCGTGGTCATCGAGCGGCTGAAGGTGGACCGCGGCGCGGGCGATCCGAAAAACGTGCAGATCGTCAATTGCTCGTTCGACCGCTCGCTCGCCGGAAAGAACCTGGCGGAGATCACGCGCGCGCGCGGCGCGGAGCCGACCCTGGAGAATGCCGCCGAGACGGCCATGGACCTGGTCTCCAAAGGCGGATGTTCGGCGATTTACCACGCCATCGACGAGCAGGACGTGGTGCGGATCATGCGCTCGCCCTACACCATGATCGCCTCCGATGGCGAAATTCCCATCTTCGGGCAGGCCTCGCCGCACCCGCGCAGTTACGGAACGTTCGCGCGCGTGCTCGGCGTGTACGTGCGCGAGCGGAACGTGCTCACGCTCGAGGACGCGGTGCGCCGCATGTCGGCGTTTCCCGCGGCCCGGCTCAAGATCTGGGATCGCGGGCTGCTGCGGCCCGGAATGAAGGCGGACGTCGTCCTCTTCGATCCCGCGACGGTCGCGGACCGCGCCGAGTACGCGAAGCCGCACCAGTATTCGGTGGGCTTCCGGGACGTGATCGTGAACGGCCGGTTCGCGCTGCGCGAGGGCCAGGTGACCGCCGAGCGCCCCGGCCGGATTCTCTACGGTCCGGCGCATGAGTGAGCGCGCCGTCAACCGCCGCGCACCGGCAGGCAACGGAGCCGCGACCGTAAGGAAGCGGTGCGGCTCGGCCGGAGCACACCGCTCCCTTACGGTCACGGCTCTGTTTCGGGACTGTGGCGCAGGCTCGAATTTCGACGGTGCGGTGCGGAGATTGCTGCCGCGCTCCGCCATCGCGGCGGCGGGCAACGCCGGTTTTCAGCCGGCACGCCGGCTGGCGGGCTGCCCCACATGACCGCGCTCACGCGCAACCAGATCCGCGGCTTTCAGGCGGCGTGGGCGGGGTGGGCGCTCGACGGCATGGATTCCTTTATCTATGCCCTGGTGCTCGATCCGGCCCTGCGCGATCTGCTGCCGCGCTCGGGCATCCCGGCGGACGCGGCGAATGTCGGCTTCTACGGAGGGCTGCTCTTCGCGATTTTCCTCGTGGGCTGGGGATGCGGTCTCGTCTGGGGGCCCATTGCTGACCGCTTCGGGCGGGTGCGCACGCTGGCGCTGACCATCCTCTGCTATTCGCTGTTCACGTTTCTCGGCGGAGTCGCGGCGAACGTGTGGCAGCTCGCGGCCTTCCGGTTCCTGGCGGGCGCGGGCATCGGCGGCGAATGGACGCTGGGCGGCGTGTTCGTGGCCGAGGAGTGGCCGGAGCGGATGCGCGAGCGCGGCGCGGCGTGGCTGCACACCGGCTATTACTTCGGCATCTTCCTCGCGGCGCTGGTCAACTGGGTTGTCGGGGCGCGCTGGGGATGGCGCGCGGTGTTCGCGGCGGGCGGGACGCCGGCGCTGCTGGTCGCGTTCATCCGCTATGGCGTGGCCGAGCCGGGGCGTTGGCGGAAGCGGCGGGCGACGGTGCGCGCGCGCGAAGCCTTCGCCGCCATCTTTTCCCCCGAATACCGCCGCCGCACGCTGGTCAATTCGGCGCTGCTGTTCGTTTCC
>DATGMB010000244.1:0-8274 GCA_035293845.1 Bryobacteraceae bacterium | reverse complement strand
AAGCCGCATGCGAGCGCCAGGGCCAGCGCCAGGCTGCGCAATCTCATAGCTTCCATCCTATTGTGCTACCGCGCGGAACCACAAGTACCACTTTAGAAAACAAATCAACGTCAACAGTACCGCGATCGCCGCGCTGACCTTCCAGAATCGTTCGAGCGAGGCGCCTTCGTAATGCGGTGTCCCCGCCACATAACCGACCGCGAATCCGCCGGCCAGCCCGCCCACATGCGCCGCCATGTCGATGCCCGGCAGCAGGCTGAACAGCAGCAGATAAATCAAATACCGCAGATACACCGACCGGACGGCGCTTCCCAGCGCGCTTTTATATCGCGTGCCGACCGCCAGCATGGCGCCCACCAGCCCGAACAGCGCCGCCGAGGCACCCACCGAAACCGCTTCCGGCCGCCACAGATAACTGACGTAAAAACCCACCAGATTGGCGGCAAAATAAATCGAAAGCATGCGCGCGCCGCCGTAAATTTCCTCGACTTGCGCGCCCAAGTCGAACAGCACCCAGGAATTCATCAGGATGTGGAGCAGGCCGCCGTGCAGGAATCCGGCGGTCACCAGGCGCCACCACTCGCCGTCCTGCGAGATCAGCGGGCCGAATTTGGCGCCGAACAGCAGCAGCGTGCGGCCGTCGAGGTCGACAAAGTTGCCCCGCCCGCCGTTGAGGCTGTAGAGCGAGGTGGCGAGGTACAGGCCGGTATTGATGAGCAGGATCAGGACGGTGAAGTAGCCGGCGTGCGGGATCAGCCCGCCCAGAATCGGGCCGGAGCTTGCGCGGTTAACGCGCCGCGGCGCGACGGCCTCATTGCAGTACGGGCACACCCGGTCGTCGGTGGTGATAAATGCCCGGCAGTGCGGGCACATGCGGCGCTTTTCCATCCACAACCATGATAGAGCCTCCCCGGACGGCTTTGATGCGGATGGGCAGAATATCTCTGCTACAATCAGTGATTCCCGATGGTCAAGACGGAGCGCGAGTACCGCGAAGATATCTGCCAGATCGGCCGGCTGGTTTTCCAGAAGGGCTGGGTAGCCGCCAATGACGGCAACATCACCATCCGTCTGGACGCCGAGCGCATTCTGGCCACCCCGACCGGCGTGTGCAAGGGCATGATGCACCCGGACGATCTGATCATAGTCGACCGCAAGGGCAACAAGATCCACGGCCGCGGCGAACGCACGAGCGAGATCGCGATGCACACCACGATCTACGATCTGCGTCCGGATATCCGGTCCGTGGTCCACGCCCACCCGCCGGTCGCGACCGGCTTTGCGACGGCCGGCAAGGCGCTGAACCTGGCGCTGCTTCCCGAGGTCGTGATCGGTCTCGGCTGCGTTCCGCTGGCAAGCTACGGCCTCCCCGGCACCCCGGCCCTGACCGAGCCGATGCTGCCGCTGATCCCGAAGTACGACGCTCTGATGATGGCCAACCACGGCGCGGTCTGCTACGGCGAGGACGTTTTCAAGGCGTACTTCAAGATGGAGACGATGGAGCACTTCGCCCGCATCCAACTCGTGGCGGAGCTGCTCGGCGGTCCCAGGGTGCTTCCGCGCGATGAGGTCGATAAGCTGCTCGATTCCCGCACCCGCTACGGCGTCAAAGCGCGTAGCGCGGGCGAGCCGGGCTGCCCCGTGGCCCTGGAAGACCTGAACGGCGCCGGGGGCGGTGGATGCCAGCCCGGAAGCGAAGAACGGTTTTACGTGACGCGCTCGGAGCTCATCCGCCTGGTGGATGAGGCGCTGAAGGCGCGGATCGGCGCCTCGCCGCAGTCGTAAGCGGCGGCGCGAAGCGGTTGGATTTAAGAGCGGAAAGCTCGTTGGAGAGAATCGATGGGTGAAGCATTAGGAATGATTGAGACCCGCGGACTGGTGGCGATGATCGAAGCCGCCGACGCCATGGTGAAGGCCGCCAAAGTGAACCTGGTCGGCTGGGAGAAGATCGGCTCGGGCTACGTCACCGCTCTGGTGCGCGGCGACGTGGCCGCGGTGCGCGCCGCGACGGACGCCGGCGCCGCCGCCGCGCGGCGGGTCGGCGAGTTGATCGCCGTGCACGTGATTCCGCGCCCGCACCAGAGCCTGGAAGACGTGCTGCCGATCGGCAAATCGCAGGCCGCCGCCGCCGCGGCGAAATAGGTCATGATTCTCGCCCGCGTCGTCGGCACCGTGGTCGCCACCCGCAAGGATCCGCGGCTGGAGGGCAAGAAGCTGCTCATCCTCAAGCCTGTCTCGCCGGAGGGTAAGGACGAGGCAGGGTACGTGGTGGCGGTCGATACCGTAAGCGCCGGGTTCCGCGAGCGCGTGATCGCGGTGTCCGGCAGCTCCGCGCGGATGGCGGAAGGCTGCAAGGACACGCCGGTCGACACCGCCATCGTCGGGATCGTCGACGACGTGGCGATGGATTGAGTCAATGGGCTTGAGGCGATGACCCTGGGTCGTGTGGTGGGCCGCGTGTGGGCGTCGGCCAAGAATCCGGGATTGGAGGGTCTGCGCATGCTCGTGGTGCAGCCGCTGACGGCCGAGCTGGCGCCCACGGGACGCCGCATCGTCTGCACCGATTGCACCGGCGCCGGAGCGGGCGAGCTGGTTTACTGGGTGAAGGGCAAAGAGGCCAGTTTCCCGTTTCTTCCCGCCGAAGCTCCGACGGATACCACGATCGTCGGCATTGTCGACACGGTTCACGCCGCTTCGCGCCCGGCCGAGCCGACGTCCGCTCCGGCCGCCGAAGGGCGCAGCGGGACGCGACGCAAAGGCCGCCCGTCATGCTGATCGCCCGCGTGGTGGGGGAACTGGTCGCGACCCAGAAACACCCCAGTCATGAAGGACGGAAACTGCTGCTGGTTCAGCCGTTGAATCTGGACGGAAGCGACCGCGGCGATCCCATTGTGGCGCTGGATTCGGTCGACGCCGGGGTGGGCGACCGCGTGCTGATTGCGACCGAGGGTTTCAGCGCCATGACGGCCGTGGGCCGTCCGCAATCACCAATTGACACCGCGGTGATTGGCTTTATCGACCATATTGAGCTGGCGCCGGGCGTCGCGTGAGCGCCCGCTGCGCTTGCGCGAGAATGCCATCTGGCCGGTGAGCACGAGAATGAGCGCCCATTTGGCGGCTTCGATTCAGAGGTGCGCCGTCTGCAACACCCAGAACTGGTTCCGCTCCGGCGCGCCCTGATCCGGCGGGACGAAATCCAGCACCCGTCCCTGCCCGGCGAGCGCGGGCGTCACCACGAAGCATTCGAGCGCCACGAGCGCCACCAGCAGGGCGAGGCCGCCGAGGAGAAATTTGTCCTCCCGGCTGCCAAATAGCATGACGAGGAGGAAGCCGGCGCCGAGGGCTAATTGCGCCGTCTCCCAATGCCGGTACAGCGACCGGTTCTCTTCGGAGGCGTGGTATCGCAGTAACATCTGCGCTTTGGGGCCCATGGCCTTCAGCTCCAGCCGGGCCATAGGGAGCGCCGCGCTGACCAGGTGGTCCGCCGAGCGCAGGTTCTCCATCGCGGACCAGGCCACCAGGATATTGCCGCCGAGCCAGAGACCCAAAATGAAACATGCAAAACGCCTTGCGTGCATGGACTCCCGATTGTAACGCAGGGCTTTCGGCATTCCCGGCCGCGCGATCCGGAGCAGCCGTACTGGCCGTCCTACCCTAAAGCCCGGCGTCCCGTCCGCCGATTACTGATCGGGAAGCGATGCCTCAAGCCGACACGCGCCACTTCGGAACCATCCAGTATCAGGAAGCGGATGTGATCCATTTCCCCCGCGGGTTGCCCGGATTCGATCAGCAGCGCCGGTTCCTGCCGCTGGCGTTTCCGCACACGCATCCGCTCATTTTTTTACAGAGCATCGAGGATCCGGGGCTGTGCTTCATCACGCTGCCGGTGCTCGCCGCGGACCCGAGTTATCGCCTGGAGCTTGCGGGCGAGGACCTGGCGCTGATCGGCCTGCCCCGGCGGCCGCAGCCGCGTATCGGTGAAGACGTTCTGTGTGTCGTTGTGCTTTCGATTCGGGAGGACGGCCCCACGGCCAATCTCCTGGCGCCGCTGGTGGTGAACCTTCGAAACCGCCTCGGCGTGCAGGCGGTTTCCCGGAACTCCCGCTATTCGCACCGGCATCCCCTCGGCGCACACGGCCGGCGGCGCGGGAGGCGGTCGCGTGCTGATGATGTCCCGGCGGAAGGGCGAAGTGATCCTGATCGGAGACGAGATCGAAATCGTCATCGCCCATATTGGCCGGTCCCGGGTGCGCGTGGGCATCCGCGCCCCGCGCAATACCGCCATTCTGGCCCGGGAAGTCAAACTGGTGCGCGATGAGAATGTGGCCGCTGTCGCTCTGTCGCCGGCCGAAACCGCCGGCCGCTTCCTCAAAATTCTTCAGCCCCCGGCCGATGAGGTAAGCGTCCGGCATGAGGCCGGCAAGTGAAAGGAAAGGATTTCATCGATGTCCATCTCGATTCAAACGAACGTGGCTTCGCTGGTGGCCCAGGAAAACCTGAACATCAACAGCCAGTTTCAGAGCAATACGATTCAGCAGTTGACGTCGGGCTACCGCATCAACTCGGCGGGCGACGACGCTGCCGGGCTGGCGGTGGCTAACAGCTACCGGAACCAAACCGCGCAGTTGACGCAGGGCGTGATGAACGCCAACGATGGCGTCAGCACGCTGCAGATCGCCGATAGCGGCATGAGCAACATTTCCCAGATGCTCGACCGGCTGCAGACGCTGGCCACCCAATCGGCCTCCCAGGCGTTCACCGGGGACCGCAACACGCTGAACAGCGAATTCCAGAGTTTGCTGACGGAAATCGACCGGCAGGCGCAGTCGATCGGGTTGAACACCAACGGGCAGCTCGCCAAGTCGGTGTCGGTGTTCATCGGCGGCGGCAAGAGCACTACGGGCGCCCTCAACACTGCCAACGGAACCGTGACCGTGGATCTGAGCAAATCGGCGGTGGACACGCAGGCCCTCGGACTGAAGGGCACACAGGTAATTGCCAATTCGGGCGCCGACATCACGGCCGCCCTTTCGGATGCCACCAATACCGGCTCGGAGGCCAGCAGCGGGTATACCAATTTCTATTTCAGCGGCGCGGGTTTCTCCGATAACAACCAGATGAAAGTCGCGGTCAATCTGTCTGGGGTCACGAACCTGAATACGCTGGTTTCGGCCATCAACACCGCAATCCAGAACGCCGGCGCCGGAACAGACCCGGTCTCGACGGCGTTCAGGAACGCGGGCATCGTGGCTTCCGTCCATACCGACGCCAATGGCGGCCAGGAACTGGCTTTCACGTCGGCCAGTTCCGCGTTCCAGGTGCAGGCCGGAGACCGGATGGCCAACGCTTTCCTGGGCAATCTCACGGGCAACAGCCATACCGGCGCGGCGATCTCCTCAACCGTGACAGGTGCGGCAACGTCGGCCGGCAGCGGCTTCAATGCCACGAACGCGGTGCTCAGCATTTCCGGCGGCGGTCTGACGAGCCCGGTCAACATCTCGCTCGCCAGCCTGGGCGCGAGCAGCACGACCGCGGCCGCGCTGACCTACATCGAGCAGCAGGTGGCGAGCAATACCGCGCTCCAACAGGCGGGCATCAGCGTCAACGCGCCGAGTGTCGGAAGCGCGCTGGTTTTCACCAGCGCCAAGGGCGAGCAGATGAACGTCCAGGTCACGGGGGATGCCAACGGCCAGCTCGGCTTCGGGTCGTTCGTCGGCAACGCCGGCGCAGTCAACTACACCACGCTGACCGGCGGCGCCTACACGGCCGCGGGCGCGATGGGCACGGCCAAGTTCGAGTTCTCCCTGAACGGGGGGGCTTCTGCGAGCAACGCCGTAAGTGTCGACCTGAATGGCGGCGATGCCACGGCGGCCACGACGACGGGCACGGCGGCCAATGCCGATGCGCACGGCCAGGCCCTGACCGTATCGATCGATGGCGGCGCGACACAGACCATCAACATTCAGGCGGGGAGCACGACCGCCATTGCCGCGGCGGCCGATATCAATGCCGCGAATAAAGGCATCACCGCCACGGTTGATTCCGGCGGGCACCTAATCATCACGGCGACGGCCGGGCCGGGACACACGTTCCAGCTTGGGGGCGCAGCGGCGACGACCGAAGGACTGAGCACCGCGGTGACTTCGGGCAACGGGCGCAGCGGGCAGAGCATTGCCGACGCCCTGAACAGCGCCTTCGCTGCCAACTCCACTCTGCAGGCGGCGGGCTTGCAGGCGACCTGGGGCGGCGGGAAACTGACGATCGCCTCCTCGAACGGCACTTCGTTCCGCCTGAACACCGGCGGTTCGGCCTCCACGGCCGATGTCGGCTTCGGCACGGCAGGCACCTCGGGTTACAGCGGGCCGACGGTCGCGGCCGCTGCCCAGAGCGTATCCGATGCCAACGGCACCACCAATACCGGCGCTCAGACCTTCACGGCCCTGCAGTTCGGCAGCGACCAGCAGGCGATCACCATCACGGCGCCCGACGCCAACGGCGCGATGCAGTCGAAAACGATCACCCTGCAGAACAATGGAACGAGCAGCGCCGGCAGCTCGATCGATTCCGCTGTCCAGTACATCAATCAGCAATTGCAGTCGAGCAACAACTCGACCCTGCAAAGCATCGTTGCGGTGAAGGAGAACGTGGGCGGCACGGAGAAGATCAACTTCCTCAGTCCGACCACGAGCTTCAGCGTGAGCTTCGGCGCGACCAGTAGCGGGGACGGCTTCAACGCCGGCGTCGCGACTACCGTGGCAGCCACCCAGCTCGGCACGGGCGGCACGGTCTCGATCGATACCCAGACCAATGCCACGCAGGCGATCAGCGCTGTAGCCAACGCGATCACGGTCCTCGGCAGCGCACAGGCGGCGGTCGGCAAGGGCGAAAACGACCTGAACTACGCCGTGGACCTGGCGCAATCCCAGATCACCAACTTCTCCGCGGCGGAATCGCGCATCCGCGACGCCGACGTGGCCAAGGAGGCCGCCAACCTCACCAAGGCCCAGGTTCTGCAGCAGGCATCGATTGCTGCGATGGCCCAGGCCAACTCCGCTCCTCAGGCTGTACTCAAGCTCCTGCAGGGGTAACTCTCAACGCCTAATGTAACCGTGGGGGGCCGGACTACCGGCCCCCGAATCGAGCAACGATGGCCACCAGCACCAGCCCTCTATTCACCGGCACCAGCGCCTTCTCGGCGTCCCTGCAGGCCGCCATCACGCAAGCGGTCAACATCGCCTCCCTGCCCATCAATCAGCTCACCTCGAACAAGACCACTCTTACCAACCAGAGCGACGAGGTCTCGACGCTCAACAGCAAGTTCTCCGCGCTGCAATCGGCGATCAATAGTCTCGACCAGGCTGTCAACTCCTCTTTCAACACCGACGTTTCGAACCCGGCGGTGGTCAGCGTCACCGCCGGCGAGGGCGCCATGCAGGGCGACTACTCGATCCAGGTGCAAGACGTCGGCGCCTACTCGACCATGATGACCGGGACCTGGAATGCCTCGCCGGGCGCCGCCCAGACGTACCAGCTCTGGATCGGCAGCAACGAATTCGATGTCAACCCCACGGATAACAGCGCCGCGTCCGTGGCGCAAGCCATCAATGCCCATTACGGCGACAAAGTGCAGGCCACGGTGGTGAATGTGGGTTCCGACAGCCAGCCCGATTACCGCATCGCGCTCCAGAGCACGACACTGACGAGCGACGCGATCGACCTGCGGGATTCGAGCGGCACCAGCTTCGAGTCGAATCAGTCGATCGGCCGCCCCGCGCAGTACGAAGTCGACCAGTCCGGCAGCATCGTATCGAGCAACACCCGCAATGTGACCATCGCCAACGGGGTGACGGTCACGCTGCTCAGCAACAGTCTGAGTCCCATCGACGTGACGATCACCCGCTCCGCCTCGGCGATCAGCAGCGCGCTGCAGGCGTTCACCAACGCCTATAACGCCGCTGTCGATGAGGTTAATGCCCAGCGGGGCCAGTCCGGCGGAGCGCTGCAGGGCCAGACCATTGTCAACGAGCTCTCCTCGGCACTCGGCAGGCTCGCAACCTATACCGGGACCGGGGCGGTTACCTCGCTGTCCGCCCTCGGGCTCGATCTGGGTAGTGACGGCCATATTACCTTCAATTCCTTCACTTTCGCCGCCGCCGATCTCATGAATCCGAATGCCGTCAGTGCGTTTCTCGGCTCCGCGACCGGCAGCGGATTTCTGCAATCCGCGACCAATCAGCTAAATGGGATCGAGGACCCCGGCACTGGCCTGATCCC
>DATGMB010000243.1:0-12210 GCA_035293845.1 Bryobacteraceae bacterium | reverse complement strand
AGCACCTGCGCGCCCTGCGCTTCGGGCTTGTTGAGGACGAAATCCGGGTTGGGATTGCCCTGGGCGTCATAGCGCCAATCGTTGAATAGCTGCTTGTCCAAGCCCTGTTTCGAGGTGGTCTTCAGGAACCGCGCGGGGATGATCTGGTCGGTATCGATATTGGCGATGGGCAGCCGCACATAGCGGCTTTCAAAATTCGTGAAGGGCTTCATAACATGGTCCTCACATCGGCGATGGCGCCCGCGATCGCGCTGGCGGCGGCGGTCAGCGGGCTGGCGAGGAAGGTGCGCCCGCCTTTCCCCTGCCGCCCCTCGAAGTTGCGGTTGCTGGTCGAGACGCTGTACTGGCCGGGCGCGAGCTGGTCGCCGTTCATGGCGATGCACATGGAGCATCCGGGCTCGCGCCATTCGCAGCCGGCGGCCTGGAAAATTTCGTGCAGCCCTTCGGCAACCGCCTGGCGCTTCACCTCCTGCGAACCGGGGACCACCAGCACGCGCACCTTGGGGTTCACCTTGCGGCCCTTGAGCAGCCCGGCGGCGGTTCGCAGATCCGAGATGCGGGAATTGGTGCAGCTTCCGATGAAAACCACATCGATGGGATGGCCGAGCAGCGGCTTTCCGCCTTCGAGCCCCATGTATTGCAGCGCCTTGGCGGCGCCCGCGTCGGCCGGCGGCGGCACCGGCGCGGTGATGGGCACACCCATACCGGGATTGGTGCCGTAAGTGATCATCGGCTCGAGCGCGGCGGCGTCGATCGTCACGCTGCGGTCGTACACAGCGCCCTCATCGGTCGGCAGCCGTCGCCAGCGCGCCAGCGCGGCATCCCAGGCGGCGCCCTTCGGCGCGTGCGGGCGGCCAGCGAGGTATTGGAACGTGGTATCGTCCGGCGGGATGAGGCCGGCGCGCGCACCGCCCTCGATCGACATATTGCAGACCGTCATGCGCTCTTCCATGGAGAGCGCGCGAATCGCGCTGCCGGTGTATTCGAAGATGCTGCCGGTGCCGCCGCCGACGCCGATTTTCGCGATCAGCGCCAGGATGATGTCCTTGGCCGAAACGCCGCGCTGCAGCGTGCCCTCGACTTTGACCTGAAATGTCTTGGACGGCCGCTGCAGCAGGCACTGGCTGGCGAGCACGTGCTCGACCTCGCTCGTGCCGATACCGAAGGCGAGCGCGCCGAACGCGCCGTGCGTGGCCGTGTGGCTGTCGCCGCACACCACCGTCATCCCCGGCTGCGTCAGGCCGAGTTCGGGTCCGATGACGTGCACGATGCCCTGCCGCTCGCTATGGATGCCGAGGCAGCGGATGCCGAACTCGGCGCAGTTGGCTTCGAGCTGCGCGAGTTGTTTGGCCGCGATCTGGTCGACGATCGGCAGCGTGCGGTCCGTAGTGGGAATGGAGTGGTCGGCGGTGGCGATGGTGAGATCGGGCCGGCGGACCTTGAGACCGCGCGCGCGCAGCCCATCGAACGCCTGCGGCGATGTCACCTCGTGGACGAGGTGCAGGTCGATGAAGAGCAGCGAGGGGGCGCCCGGCTGCTCGTGGACGACGTGGGAGGCCCACAGTTTTTCGATGATCGTGGAAGGCATAAAAATCCCGGAATTAGGAGCCAGGAGTTAGAAGGCCGGCGCCGCGGTTGGGCTCCTAGCTCCTGACTCCTGGCTGCTTCTATTCTGCCAGGCGCGGGCCGGTAAGCCCGCGCTCAGGCGATCGCGGCGCACACTGCTTCGCCGACCTGTTCGGTCGTGGCCGGTGCGCCGGAAGGTCGTAAATCCGCTGTCACATGGCCGCTTTCGAGAACCTTCTCGATGGCTGCCTCGACGGCCGCGGCCTCTTCTTTCAGGTTAAAACTGTACGCCAGCATGGCGGCCACCGAGCCGATCGCGCCCAGCGGGTTGGCCTTGTTCTGGCCCGCGATATCGGGCGCGGAGCCGTGCACCGGCTCGTACAGGCCAACCCAGGCGCCGGAGGGGCGCTTGTCGCCGATCGAAGCCGAGGGCAGCATGCCGATCGAGCCTGCCAGCACCGCGCCTTCATCGCTGAGAATGTCGCCGAACATGTTTTCGGTCAGCACGATATCGAAGCGGCGCGGATTCAGCACCAGTTGCATGGCACAGTTATCCACCAGCAGGTGATCGAGCGCCACATCCGGAAATTCCTGCGCCACTTCCGTCACCACGCGGCGCCAGAGCTGCGAGTTTTCGAGAACGTTCGACTTATCGACCGAAGTCACTTTCTTGCGGCGCGCACGCGCGAGGTGGAAGGCCATGCGGGAAACACGCTCGATCTCCGGGCGCGTATAGGTCATGGTATTGACCGCCCGCGTGTCCGCGCCGCTTCCGGTAATGCCGCGCGGAGTTCCGTAATAAATCCCGCCCGTCAGTTCGCGGACGATGATCATGTCGGTGCCTTCCACCAGATGGTTCTTCAGGGGCGAAGAATCCAGTTGCGACGCGTAGGCTCGCACGGGGCGCAGGTTGGCGTAAACCCCCAGCGCCTGGCGAATCCCGAGTAACCCCTTTTCCGGCCGCTTCTCCGGCGGCGCGTTGTCGAATTCCGGCAGCCCGACAGCGCCCATCAGCGTGGCGTCCGCCGCGGCCGCCAGCTTCGCCGTCTCCTGAGGCAGCGGCGTGCCGCATTTGTGAATCGCGACGCCGCCGAGCAGCCCTTCGGCCAGGTTCAGGGTGTGATGCCATTTCTCCGCGACGCGGCGCAGCACGCGCACCGCTTCGCGCGTGACTTCCGTTCCGATGCCGTCGCCGGGGAGGATCAGGATATTGAGATTCATGTGAAGTCGAATTCCGCCCGTTAATCCGCCGACGCCCGCAGCGCCGCCTCGCGGCCCTGTTCGATCAAATCCGCGATCTCTTCATCCATCAGCCCCTTCTTGCGCTGGTCGGCGACCGCGGTGAAGCGATGGTAGAGGGCGTCGAGCTCCTCGCGCGAAAGCTCGTAGCCGAGATCCTTCGCGCGCTGGTTGAGCGCATGCCGGCCGCTGTGTTTGCCGAGCACCAGCTTGCCTTCCGGCACGCCGACCGAGCGCGGGTCGATGATTTCGTAAGTGCTCTTTTCCTTGAGATACCCGTCCTGGTGGATCCCGGCCTCATGCGCGAAAGCGTTGCGCCCGACAATCGCCTTATTCGGCTGCGGCCCAAAAGTGATGATCGAGCCGAGCAACTCGCTCGCGCCGTACAGGTGCTCGGTGTGGATGCCCGTGTGGTACGGATAGGCGTCCGCGCGCGTCTTGAGAATCATGACGATCTCTTCGAGCGAGCAGTTGCCGGCGCGCTCGCCGATGCCGTTGATCGTGCATTCCACCTGCCGCGCGCCGGCTTCGATGGCGGCGAGCGAGTTGGCGACCGCGAGGCCGAGATCGTCATGGCAATGCACGCTGACGATGGCGCAATCGCCCAGCGCGCGCGCGATGCGGCCGATCAGCGCGCCGTATTCCTTGGGCGTCGAATATCCCACCGTGTCCGGGATGTTCACCGTGCGCGCGCCCGCCGCAACTACCGCCTTGGCGACCTGCTCCAGAAAATCGGGATCGGTGCGCGCGCCGTCTTCCGCCGAAAACTCGACATCGTCCACGTGGCGCCGCGCCAGCTCGACCGCCGCGACCGCATCGTCCAATACCTGCTGCTGCGACTTCTTCAGCTTGTACTTCAGGTGAATCTCGCTCGTCGCGATGAAGGTGTGGATGCGCGGCCGGCGGGCATGCGCCAGCGCCGCGGCGGCGCGTTCCACGTCCAGCGTGCAGCATCGCGCGAGCGCCGCTACGTGGGCCCACGGGAACTCGCGGCTCACGGCATCGACCGCTTCGAAGTCGCCTTCCGACGCAATCGGGAAGCCCGCCTCCAGAACGTCGACGCCGAGTTCGACCAGTTTGCGCGCCATGCGCAGTTTTTCCGGGGTAGTCATACTGCAGCCCGGCGATTGCTCACCGTCGCGGAGCGTGGTGTCGAAGATGTAGACGCGGTCGCTCATATGGGCATTATCGGGGGCTGGCGAACGATTTGGCAAATTTATAATGTTCGCGGTGTGTATTAGTTGATATTATGGATCTAGGACATGGAACTCTACTCCCTCCAGGTCTTCCTGACCGTCGCCACCGAAAAAAGCTTCTCGCGCGCGGCCGAAAAGCTGTTCCGCACGCAGCCGGCGGTTTCCCTCGCCGTGCAGCGGCTGGAGCAGGAACTGGGCGAGAAGCTGATCGACCGTTCGGGCAAGGAGCTGATCCTCACCGATGCCGGCCGCAGCGTGCTGGAATACGCCCGCCGCTTCCAGAGCCTGCAATCGGAGATGGATAATTCGCTCGCCGAACTGCGCGACAATTCGGCCGGCCGGCTGACCATCGGTGCCAACGAATCCACCACGCTCTATTTGCTGCGGCACATCGAGCGCTACCGCGAGCTATATCCCAAGGTGAAGGTCCAGATCCGCCGCAGCCTTTCGAGCAAAATTCCCGGCGAGCTGCTGGACGGCAACCTCGAGCTCGGCATCATCAGCTACGATCCCGGCGACGAGCGGCTCAAATCCAGGGTCATCTACACGGACGCGCTGGCGTTCGTGGTTTCACCCCGCCACCGCCTGGCGCGCCGCAAGACGGTCGGCATCGCCGAATTGGGCGAAGAGACGTTCATCGCGCATAACGTGGTTTCTCCGTACCGCGAAATGGTGCTGCGGCAGTTCCAGTCCCATAAGGTGCCGCTGCGAATGGATGTGGAGATGCCTACCATCGAAACCATCCGCCGGCTGGTGCAGGACAACATCGGCGTGGCGTTTCTCCCGCGCATGTGCGTGGAGCAGGAGATCGAGCAGGGGGCGCTCTGCGAAGTGCGGGTGAAGGAGATGCACGTCGAGCGGAAGATCCGGCTCATCTGGCCGGTCCGGCGCGCGCTGAGCCACGCCGCGAAAGCGTTTCTGGAAGTGCTGGTGTAAAGGCGTAGGGCTAAATACAAAAATGCCCGCGGGCCGCGGCGTTCGCTGGGAACGCCGCGGCCGCGGGCTGGCGGTCTTGCTACTGGATCGACAACGTTACGTTCTGCTGCGAGTTCGTGCCGCCGACATTGATCACCACGGGAACCGCCGCGCCGGACGGCGCCGTGGCCGGAATCTGCACATTCACCTGCATCACTCCGTAGATGCTGCCCGGAGCCGAGCCGGCGAACTGCACGGTGGCCGGCACGCCGCCCACCGTCGCGGTGACGGGAGCCACCGGGTTGTAGATGTTCGTGACCAGCATGCCGTCGATGCCGGCCGGTGCGTTGGTGACGCCCTCGCCGGTAACGTAGAGCGAAACCACGCCGCCCTTGACCGCCGGGTTGCTGGCCGAGTTGATGCCGGCGTATTTGCCGCTCAGGTCGTAGTCCCAGGCGACGGCCGGGCCGCTGCCGGAGGCGTTGGCCGTGTAAACGCCCGGCCCGACGGCGGCGATGGTCTGGCTGATCGGCGCGGACGTGACTCCCTGGTACGAGATCACGATCTGCGTGCTGGTGCGGCCCGCGATGCCGTAGGGCACGAACACGCTGGTCTGCGTGGCGCTGGCGTAGTAGATCGGCGCCGGCACGCCATCGAACAGCACCTGCGTCTGGCCGGCTGTGGTACCGAGCTTGTTATTGGTCACGGTGCCCATGGTCAGCGTGGCGGGCCCGATGCCGGTGCCGTAGAGAACGATATTCTCGCCGGGCACCACGGGACCGGCGATCGCGCTCGCCGCGTTCTGGATGGCCGTGATCACCGGCGTCGGGACCGCCGCCACCGTGAGGTTGACCGTGATCGTCGCCGCCGTGTTCGTAGCCGAAGAAGGCGACGTGATGTTGATGGTCCCGGTGTAGTTTCCCGCTGCCAAGCCGGCCGGCTGGATGCTCACGGTCAGCGTGGCGGGCGTCATCCCGGAGGTCGGCGAGACCACCAGCCAGGTCGCGCTACTGCTGACCGTCGCCGTGAAGTTCGCGGTTCCGCCCGAAGAGGTGAGCGCCACCGTCTTGGCCTGCAGCGTCGTCTGGGTGCCGATCACGTAATTGAAATCGAGGGTCGAGGGCGTAGCCGTGAAGGTTTGCGCCTGCACCACATTCAGCGTGACATTCACGGTTTGCGGGCTGCCCGTGGCGCCGGCGGACGTCACCGTCACCGTGCCGGTATAGGTGCCGGGCTGCAAGCCCGTCGGGTCCGCCTTCACGTTGACGGTGCCCGGAGTCGTGCCGCTGGGGGTGTCGACCGAGAGCCAGTTGCCGCCGACTCCGGTGCTCACCGCCACCGTGAAGTTCAGCGCGCTCGGCGTGCCGCTGACGCTGATCGGCTTGGTCTGCGCCGCGCCGCCCTGCGTCTCGGTGAAGGTCAGGCTCGCGGGCGAGACGGCGAGGGTGCCGGGAGCGACCACGAAGGTCACGGGGATGTTGACCGTGGACGGCGCGTTGACCCCGGAAGCGGCCGATGCCGCGATCGTCACCACGCCGTTGTAGGTGCCGGCGGCGAGACTCGATCCATTCACCGACACTTGCACCGTCGCGGGCGAACCGGAGGTCGCCGGCCCGGCAGGCTGCGTCACCGCGAGCCAACCCGTTCCGTTGGTCGTCGTAGCGGTCGCGGTGAACGTGATGGGCGTGCTGTCGGTGGCGACGGTAATCGCCTGGGCCGCCGGAATCGCCGCCCCGAGCGTCTGGTTGAACGTCAGGGACTTCGGCGTCACCGTCATGTTCGTGCCAGTAACCTGAAGCGTTACCGGCACCACGATGCCGCTATCGAGCGCGCCGCTAGCCGTGAGCGTGATCTGCGCCGTGTACGTGCCGGGCGCCAGATTGGCGAGTGCCGGATAAACCTCGACCGGAAGGCTGTTCGGCGTATTCTGCGGGAAATTATTGACCACCAGCCACGAAGCGGAGGAAGCCGCCGTGAAGGAGATCGTCCCGTTGGCGCTCGCATCGGTGCTGGTCACGGTCAGCGCCTGCGCGGTGGAAAGACCGGAGTTCGCAGCCGCGTTGAAGCTCAAAGAGATCGGATTCACCACCAGCATCGCGCTGTTGTTCACAAACAGCTTGACCGTGAACTGCAGCGGGCTGTTCGGCGAAGCATTGCCGGAAGCGGCCGTCGCGTTCACCGTAACCGTGCCGGTGCAGACGGTCCCGTTCGGGATTCCCGCGGGGCTCACCGCGACGGTGAACACGGAGGTGTTGCTGGCGCCGGCAGAAACCGGGCTGACGGTCAGCCAGTTGGACGTGCATCCCGTAGCGGCCGTCATGGCCCCCGCGGCCGTAACCGACGAGAATGCCGCGCCGGTGCTGCTCGCGATCGTCACCTGCTGGGAAACCGGGTTGTTCTGCCCGGTCTGATACGGGAAGTTCATGGGGCAGCCGTTATTCGCGCTCATCGAGCAGTTGGCGAAGGACGCGACAATCAGCGGATCGTTGCTCACCGTCAGGCTGACCGGAATCTGGATCGCGTGCGCCGCGTCCGGAGCGTTCTGCGAGCCGTTGCCGATCACGCTGATCGTTCCGGTATACGTTCCCGTGCTCAGGCCGGCCACCACGGAGGCGTTGAGCGAGATCGAAAATGGCGTGCCGGTCACCGCGCTCGGCGGCACCGTGAACCACGCGCCGCCGCTCGTGTACGCCGGGGTAAGGAACAGCGTCATCTGTTGGCTGCTCGGGGCATTGGCTTCCGCATTGGTGGTCGTCGCGGTGATGGTCTGCGCATTGGGAATCGGGCCGTTCAGCTCATAGGTGAACTTCACCGGAGCGGTGGAAATATTGAGCAGCGGCGAGCTGGAAACCGTCAGGCTGACCGGGATCTGAAGCGGATTGTTGGCCGCCCCCGAAGCAAACACGAGGAGCGTCGCCGTGTACGGCGTTGCGCTGGCCGCCAGGTTACTCGCCGGCGTGTACGCCACCGTCACCTGCGTGCTGCCGTTGGCGGGAATGGTTCCCTGCACCGATGGCGTGATCGCCAGGAAGTTGGCGGCCGTGGCGGGGTAGAGCGCCTGAATCTGGAACGGCAGCGCCACCGCGCCCGGATTCGTCAGCGTGAGCACCTGCGAGCCGGAGTTGGTCGAGCTGGAGCTGCCCAGTTGATAGAAGAGACCGACTGACGGCGGCGCCGCCGTGACCGTCGGGGCTGCGGCCACCGCCAGGGTCACGGCAACCGGAATCGGCGGTCCCGATGGCGGCGCGATCTGGATCGTGCACGTGTGCGTACCGGCCGCCGAAGGCAGCGCCGCCGTGTTGAGCGCCACCGTCATGGTGCCCGGCGATGTGCCGTTGGCCGGCTGTTGCAGCCACGTGCAGTCCGTCCCGCTGAGCGAGACCGTATACGTCGTGCTCGCCGCCGAGGTCAGCGTCAACTGCTGTGAGACAGGCGACGGACTGGTGCCGATCTGATACGTGAACGAGACCGAGGACGGATTGACGCCGATCGACGCCACGGTGAAGCTCACCGGAATGTTGCCGACCTGATGCACCGAGGAGTCGATGATCGAGATCGAGCCGCTGTAAGACCCGACGCTCTGCCCGGTCGGATCGGCAATCACCGTCAGAGAATTCGAGATCTGGACGCTGTTCGCCCCGGTGCAGCTCGCGCCCGTGCAAACCTTCAGCCAGGGCTGGTTGCTGACAGCGAAGTAGGTTCCCGAGGGACTCACGGACACGGTCTGGCTCTGCGCCGCGCCGCCCGCTACCGCGGAAAAAGTCAGTGAACTTGGGTTAACGGTCACGGTCTGCGCATCGAGCGCGCTGGCCGCTGCAAGGATCGGAATCAGGATGAGAATGGATTTCAGTTGTCTCAAGAGAGTTCTCCAGCTACAGGCAGTCCGGACGGGAGGGGACGCCGCACTGAGGGTCGATCTAGCACGGTAATTGCCATTGCCGGATCCTAAAAACATCTTGCATCCGGAATGTTTTAGGTGCAAGAGAAATCGGGAGTTACGCGAATTGAGCAGCCTCGGAGGGCGGACCGCGCCGGCCTTCGGCGGCGCGCCGCGACACAGGGGGTGGGGCGATGTGCGCCAACCGGTCCGCCCAGGCGCCGGCGTCAGAGGCGCCAACGGAGCCGCGGCCGAACCGCACCGCTCGCTTTACGGCCTCGGCTCTGTCACGCGCCGTACAGATGATGCTCGCGGATATAGTCGAAGACCGCGGCCGGAAGCTCCGGCGGCCGCCGTCCCGCTGCCAGCGCCGAACGGATCGAAGAGGAGGACACGTCCATGCTCATGTCATCGAGCGGGTCGAATCGCACCGCCGGCGGCGCCTGATAATCGCAGCCGGGCCGGCTGACGACCAGGAACCGCACCGCGCGCGCCACATCCTGCCACCGCATCCAGGTGCGAATTTCGGCGAAGGCGTCGGCGCCGATGATGAAAAAGAGTTCATCGTCCGGAGCCATCCGGGCGCGGAGCAGTTCGATGGTCGCGATGGAATAGCTGCGCTCGGTGTTCTCTTCAAGGCGCGAAACCTCAAAGCGCGGGTCCACGGCGCAGGCGAGTTCGGCCATGCGGACGCGGTCGGCGTACGGCGCGTGAGTGGCCCCGCTCTTGTGCGGCGGGCTGGCCGCGGGAATGAACAGGACGCGGTCGAGATGAAAGCGGTCGGCCGCGGCCCGGGCCGCGGCGAGATGAGCGTGATGGATGGGGTCGAACGTGCCGCCGAAGATCGCCAGTCTCACGAACGTTCGATCTGGACGGAATTGATGCGCACTTCCTTGAGCGGCCGGTCCTGCGCGTTGCGCGGCACTTCGGAAATCTTGCGCACCACGTCGAAGCCTTCCGTCACCTCGCCGAAAACGCTGTGCTTCTGATCGAGCCACGGGGTGGGCGCGACGGTCACGAAAAACTGGCTGCCGTTCGTGTTCGGCCCGGCGTTGGCCATCGAAAGAATGCCCGGCTTGGCGTGCCGGAGTTCCTTGTGGAACTCGTCGGCGAACTGGTAGCCGGGGCCGCCACGGCCGGTGCCGGTCGGGTCGCCGCCCTGGATCATGAAATCCGGGATGACACGGTGGAAGATGGTGCCATCGTAAAACGGCTTGCCCGTCTTCGAGCCATCCGCCAGGCTGACAAAATTCTCGACCGTCCGCGGCGCGCGATCGGCGAAGAGCTTCGCCTTGAATTTGCCCTCGGTCGTGTCGAACACGGCGTAGATTTCGTTGGCCATCACGGCGATTGTAGCAACTCGGGCGCGCGCCAGGGGCTTCCCAATCGTGGCATGTTACACTTGCGCCCGGAGCTGCGAATGGCCGACACCCCGCTGACCTACGAAGAGCACCGCGACCTGAGCCGGGAGTTGCAAACCACCTGCGACCGGCTGGTGCAGCTCAGTGAACTGGTGCGGCAAGTCTACGGTGCGGAGAGCCGCCCGGCGGCCGCCTTCGGCCGGGCATGGCGCGCGATGGAAGTTCTGCGCGCCGCGCTCGGCGAACAGGCCGCCGCAGACTGCCCGGGCCGCCAGGCGGAAAAGCTCTACGAATAATCTCCATAGTACGAGACGCGCTTGCGCGCGGAATCGTACGATGCTATGTTTCCACCTGATGTGGGTTTCCGGACAATGACTCGACAGCGTAAGTCCGCTCCCCGCAGGTAATTTCCCGCAAGAAGCTGATTCTGTACCATTCTGCAAGCTTCGCCGCGCCTGTCCACTCTCTCGCAGACATTTGTCCAACAGAAGTTTCGAAAGGTTCCTTGTTATGCAATCAAAACGCATCAGCCTGCTGGCACTGGCATGCCTCGCAGCCTGCACCGCAGCGGCGGCGCAGCAGATCAACATCAACTGCGGCGGCGCGCAATATACGGCTGCCAGCGGGACAGTCTGGGCGGCGGATGAAGATTACAATGGCGGAGATCTCGCCTATACCGGCGATAACATTTCGAATACGAATGATTTATATCTGTATCGCTCGGCGCGTACCGGCTTGTACGGCGATTTCAGTTACAACATCCCGGTAGCAAACGGGACCTATAACTTATCGCTGCTCTTTGCCGAGGTGCAGTACTGGAACCCCGGAGACCGTGTCTTCAACGTGCTGGTGAACGGCGCCGCGGTGCTGACCAATTTCGATATCGTCGCGCAGGTTGGCCCGCGCGCGGCCCTGATGAAGACATTCCCCGTAACCGTCACCAGCGGCGCGATTCAGATCGCCGTGAACGGCGTGGTACGGCGCGGCATTCTCAACGGAATTCAGATCGCGCCGGCCTCGGGCGGTCCCACTCCAGTTCCCGGCGTTCTGGCGGTCCCATCTTCGCTGGCGTTCACCGCGACCGTGGCGGGGAGCAATCCTGCCGCGCAGACGATCGCGATCTCGAACAGCGGCAGCGGCACACTGAACTGGACCGCATCGAAGACGCAGCCGTGGCTGGCTCTCAGCGCCACCTCGGGCACCGGCGCGGCCAGCCTTTCGGTGCAGCCCGTAACCACCGGCCTCGCCGCCGGAACCTACACCGATACCGTCACCATCGCGGCGGCCGGCGCCAACCCCGCGAGCCAGACCGTCGCCGTGACCTTGACGGTAGCGCCGCCGGCCAGCGCCGCGCCGGTCGTCAGCATTAACTGCGGCGGCGCCTCCTTCACCGGCACGGACGGAACCAACTGGAGCGCCGACGAATACTACACGGGCGGCGACCTGGCCTACACCGGGTACCTGATCAATGGCACGCCGGATCTCTACCTTTATCGCAGCGCGCGCCAGGGACTGTACGGCGATTTCAGCTACAGCATCCCGCTGCCCAACGGCACTTACAGCCTGAAGTTGCGGTTCGCCGAGATCCTGTACAGCGCCCAGGGCCAGCGGGTATTCGATGTCGCCGCCAACGGCGCGCCGCTCTTGACGAACTTCGACATCCTGAGCGAAGTCGCGCCGCTCACCGCCGATGACAAGACCTTTCCCGTCACGGTGACGAACGGGACGCTCCAGCTCGCCTTCACCGGCGTGGCCGGCCGCGCGATCGTCAACGGCATCCAGGTGTTCCCCACCACCGCAACCGCGGCGCCATCACTGAATGTGACGCCCTCGGCCCTGTCCTTTACCGCCGCGGCCGGCAGCAGCAACCCCACCGCGCAAAACATCGCTATCGCGAATACCGGCGGCGGCACCCTGAACTGGACCGCTTCCAAGACGCAGTCCTGGCTCTCGATCTCCGCCACTTCCGGCACCGGCGCCGCGACCCTTTCCGTCCAGCCCGTAAGCGCCGGGCTCGCCGCCGGAACCTACACCGATACCGTCACCATCGCCGCCA
>DATGMB010000242.1:0-11297 GCA_035293845.1 Bryobacteraceae bacterium | reverse complement strand
CAACCGTCTCGATTACGTTAGAGTCGGGCTGGTGGGCCACGTCCATCTCCTTTCCAAAGAATTCGCCGTTCCAAAGAAAGGAAAACAGATTTGGCCCGCCGAAACAAGGCCGGAAGTTCTTGTTCTGGGCCTCCGTTCCGGCGCTGAACTGCGCGCCCTCCACTCCGGCCCAGAACAAGAACTCAAAATCGCGGCTTACCAGAGAACGCGATTTCTGCCGAACTCGCTCCGCTCGGGAATTTACAGAAAGGATGTTACACCAACCAAAATTTTCACCGTCCTTTCAGCCACTTCCAGCCCCCGCCTCCTAAAACCCGCCCCCTCGCGTGCTATCTCTAGGCCGGGCCGCTTCGGCCCAAAGGAGCAAAACGACAATGGCAACTACCGCCCAAATCGCGGCCAACCGCCGCAACGCGCAAAAGTCCACCGGCCCCCGCACGGCGGCCGGCAAAGCCGCCTCCCGCATGAATGCCATGCGGTCCGGCATCCACGCCGAAGAGCTCGTCATCCGCGGCGAATTCCCCGACGAGCTCGAGCGCCTCACCGCCGAATACTACGACGAGTTCGACCCCGTCACGCCGCGCGAACGCGACCTCGTCGACACCATCATCCGCAACGAATGGATCGTCCGCCGCATGGGCCTCGTCGAGGCCCAGCTCTGGGGCCACCAGTTCCAGCACAACGATTCCGTCAGGCCCCCCGACCGCCTCGCCATCCTCAAGCGCAATTGGCCCCTCGGCCAGGCATTCGTCGCCGTGTCCGGCCAGTTCGAGCGCCTCCAGCGCCGCATCTCCTCCCTGGAGCGCTCCACCCGCCGCGCCCAGCAGGAGCTCGCCGAGCTCCGCTCGCAGCGCGAGCGCGCCGCCGGGGAACATTGCGAGGAACAACCCGGCGAGCAACACCACGAACATACCGGGTCCGTTTCGGAAGCCCCGCCGGCCCTCGCCGCCGCCGCGCAACCTGCCGAACCGGAAACCGCCGAAGCTCCGATTGGCTTCGTTCCGTCAATTTCTCCGGAGCTCGCCCCCAGCCCCTCCGCGCCTCCCAACAAACAAGCAAGGTTCACCAACCGGCCGATTCTGCCGTCCTGAACCTTCCGGGGCGCCCATGCCGGGAAATCGAGATTTTTATTTACCTCGTATTTCAGCGACTTGCAGGAACCACGCTCCTGCCGGCGCCCGCCTCCGTGCTACCTTCGAAATCGAAAAGGAGCTGCCCGCCAGGCGAGAGGCAGCCCGTTCCGGAGCGACGTCCGATGCCCAACATGGCCAGGGCAAGTTAAGTTCGGACCCAACGTCGTGCAACGTTCGCCAGTGCCTGCCGAAAGTTCTTCTCCGTCGCTTGCGGCGGGGGAGGGCGAGGAGATCTCCTTCCCAACTCGGCCCCAGCGGTAACCCGGATTCAAGCCGCCCCAGCAACGGGGCGGCGCTCTGCCAGACACCCGTAGTGTCCCCGCTTCGCGCGCACTCCCTCACCCGAATTCCGTCTCCACACCCCGGTGCTATACTGTCCTTCGGTTTTGCCTGCTAATTTCATATTTGTGTGGACCGGTTCGCCCGGTCCGAACCGCACGAAAGGAAGGTGTCTGTGAGTTCGAAGAAAGACTCCCCCGCCAAACCGCCATCCGGCTTTTCGCGCCGCGGCTTCCTCGGGGTCGGGCTGGGCGGCGGCGCTCTCGGAACCGGCGTGCTGGAGCGGGAAGCCGAAGCCGCTCCTGCTGGCGCGAGCGTCGCCGGCCCCGGACCGGTTCCCATCACGTTGAACCTCAACGGCAAGCCCGTCAACCTTACCGTCGAGCCCTGCGTCACCCTGGTCGATGCGCTGCGCAACTACCTCGATCTCACCGGCGCCAAGCGCGTCTGCGACCGCGGCACCTGCGGCGCCTGCACCGTCGAGATGGAAGGCAAAACGGTCTACAGTTGCACCGTGCTCGCCATCGACGCCCAGGGCAAGAGCATCCAGACCATCGAAGGACTCGGCGCCAACAACCCCGTCTCCGCCGCCTTCGTCAACAACGACGCCCAGCAGTGCGGCTACTGCACGCCGGGCTTCGTCATGGCGGTCCACGGATTCCTGCAGGAGCATCCCAACCCGGCGAAACTCACCGAGGAAGAGGTCAAGCACGGCCTCGGCGGCAATCTCTGCCGCTGCGGCACCTACATGGGCATCCGCAAGGCCTGCATCGAAGCCGGAAGGAACATGAAGGGAGGAAAGACCAATGGCTAACACGCCCGATTACGCCTGGCCGCCGATGGAGAAGCGCAAGGTCATCGGCACCTCGCCCAAGCGCCTGGACGGTCCGGCCAAATCCACCGGCCGCGCCAAATATTCTTCCGATTTCAAGATCAAGGGCATGCTGTTCGGCGCCTATGTGACCAGCCCGCACGCCCACGCCCGCATCACCGCCATCGACACCAGCGCCGCCGAAAAGACGCCCGGCGTGAAGGCGGTATTTGTGGCCGCCGACCCCGGCAGCGAAGTGCAGTGGCAGGGATTCGAAGTGGCCGCCGTCGCCGCCACCACCGAGGAAATCGCCCGCGAAGCCGCCCGCAAGGTCAAGGTGACTTACGAGGTGCTGCCGCACTTCGTCGAGGATGCCAAGCTCGAGAAAGCCGGCACCCGCGGCAAGGCCGCCGGCGAAAAGCTGACCGGCGATCCCGACAAAGCCTTCCAGGAGGCCGAAGTCGTTTGCGAAGGCCATTACGGCATTCCCGTCGTTTACCACTCCTGCCTCGAACCGCACGGCCAGGTGATCCAGTGGATCAAGGGTGCTGCCGCGGATGGCTCTCAGGACGTTGTCAACGTCTGGCCCTCCGTCCAGTTCGTCTCCGGTTATGCCGGCTCGCTCGCGCCCAATATCAAGGTGCCGGCCGCCAATATCAAGGTGAAAATGGACTACATCGGCGGCGGCTTTGGGTCCAAATTCGGCCCGGATGCGTGGGCCGTGGTCGGCGCGAACCTCTCGAAGAAGGCCGGCGGCGCGCCGGTGAAGCTCTTCCTCGATCGCGCCACCGAGCAGATGATCGCCGGCAACCGCCCCTCGGCGTACGCGAACATCAAGGTCGCGGGATCGAAGGACGGCACGATCTCCGCCTATCAGGTCAGCTCGTGGGGCACCGGCGGCCTCGCAACCGTCGGCGGTCCGCCGCAGCCGTACATCTGGGACAACATCCCTAACAAGCGGATCAATCATACCTCGATCTCCGTGAACGCCGGCACGCAGCGGGCCTGGCGCGCGCCGAACAACCAGCAGGCCGCCTACCTCACGTGGGCCGCGGTCGACGATTGGGCCGCCAAAGCCGGGCTCGATCCGCTCGAGGTGTTCCTCAAGAATTCGCAGTACGCCCCCGAAGCCCGCGTCGAAACCTACCGCTACCAGTTGCAGAAGGCGGCCGAAATCGCCGAGTGGAAGAAGCTGTGGAAGCCGCGTGGCCAGAATGGCAGCGGCCACATCAAGCGCGGCCTCGGCATCGCGATGAATGCCTGGGGCGGCGGCGGCCACGCCAGCACGTGCCGCGCCGTCATCAATCCGGATGGCTCGGTCTCGATCGAGATCGGCACCCAGGACCTCGGCACCGGCACCCGCACCATCATCACGCAGGTCGCCGCCGAAACTCTCGGTCTGCCCATGAGCCACATCAAGCTGGTGATCGGCTCGAACGATCTGCCGCCGGATGGCGCATCGGGCGGCTCGACCACCGTCGGCGGCGTCTCCGCCTCCACCCGCAAAGCCACCGTCAACGCGCTGGCCAAGCTGTTCGAAGTGGCCGCGCCCGCGCTCGGCGCGCAGCCGGAGGATCTCGAAGCCGTCGACCGCCACGTCCGCGTCAAGAGCAATCCCAACAAGTCGATGACCTGGGAAGCCGCCTGCCGCAAGATGGGCACCAGCAAGATCTCCGCCGAAGGCGTGAACGATCAGCGGCTCGGCGCGCGCGAAGGCTTGCAAACTTCCGGCGCGGCAGGCGTGCAGATCGCCGACGTCTCGGTCGATACCGAAACCGGCCTCGTCAAAATGAACCGCTTCGTCGCCGTGCAGGATTGCGGCCTGATCATCAACCCGCGCCTCGCCGAAAGCCAGATCTACGGCGCCATCATCATGGGCATCGGCACCGCGCTCTACGAAGAGCGCATCATGGACGCCGCCACCGGCCGCGTCCTGAATCCGGACCTCGAATTCTACAAACTGGCCGGCATCGCGGATATCGGCAACATCGTCGTGCACCTCGATATCCGGCCGGAAAACGATAAGCGAGGCGTCATCGGCCTGGGCGAGCCGCCCGCCATCGGCATCTGCGCCGCCGTCGGCAATGCCGTGGCCAATGCCATCGGCGTGCGCGTGCCGCATATCCCGATGACCCCCATGCACGTGCTGAATGCGCTGGAAGGGAGGAACGCGTAGCCATGCAGTCCTTCGAATATGCCAATCCTGCGACGCTCCAGGAAGCGGTCGCCCTGCTGAGCCCGCAATGGGGCCACGCCGATGTGCTCGCCGGCGGCACCGACCTGATCTCCCTGATGAAGGATCATCTCCACACGCCGCGGCGCGTCGTGAACATCAAGAACATCAAGGAGCTCGGCGGCATCTCCAAGACCGCCGAAGGCATTCGCATCGGCGCCATCGTCACCATCGATGAGCTGGCGAAGTCTTCCGAAGTTCCCAAGTCCCTCGCCGAGGCCGCGGCCGGCATCCCCAGCCCGCAGATCCGCCACATGGGAACCGTCGGCGGCGACCTCTGCCAGCGGCCGCGCTGCTGGTATTACCGCCAGGGCATGGGCCTGCTCGCCATGCAGGATGGCAAATCGCGCATCCCGGATGGCGAGAACCGCTACCACTCGATCTTCGGCGAAGGCCCGGCGTATTTCGTCAGCGCCTCCAGCCTCGGCCCGGCGCTGATCGCCCTCAATGCCAAGGTGAAGCTGGTTTCGGCGAAGGGTACCCGCGAGCTGGCCGTGTCCAGGTTCTTCGTTACCCCGAAGGACGAAAACACGCGCGAGATCGCCCTGCGCCCCGATGAGATCCTCACCGAGATCATCGTCCCGGCCACGCCGGTCAAGAGCGCGACCTACGAAGTCCGGCAGAAGGAGGCGCTCGATTGGCCCCTGGCCGCGGCCGCCGTGTCGCTCGAAATGAACGGCAGCACGGTGAAATCCGCCCGCATCGTTCTGGGTCACGTCGCGCCCACGCCCATCGAAGCAGCCGCGGCGGCCAAAGCGTTGGCCGGCAAGCCGGTCAACGCCGCGACCGCCGAGGCCGCCGGCAAAGCCGCCGTGGCCGGCGCCAGGCCGCTCAGCCAGAACGCCTACAAAGTGACGCTCGCGCAGGTCGCCGTCAAGCGCGCCCTGCTGGCCGCCGTCCAGGCCAAAGCATAGTACGCCTAACCGGTAGGGGCCGGGCATTGCCCGGCCCGGCCCCATAAGGAGAACTCGATCCATGGAACGACCCGGTCTCACCAAAGTCAGCATGAACCGCTGCAGCATGCTGCGCTGGAAGGGCATGTTCATCGAAGCCGAATGGGACCCCACCATTCAGCACTCCAACGACCGCGCCTTCTGGTGCCAGCACACCTTCAAACCAGTCGGCCCCGACGGCAAAATCGTCGACGAATTCGAGTGCCACGCCGCCCGCTCCTGCTACGAGCAACTGTAGCTCTCTTCGTGCGATTCTCACTCGCTCCGGTTGCCCTGCTTCTCTGCCTGCCTGCCGCCGCCCAGCCGCCGGACTATCTGGATGACGCCGCGCACGCCATCGGCACGCTCCAGGGCTGGTACAACCAGGCAACCGGCCTCTGGAACACCACCGGCTGGTGGAACTCCGCCAACGCCACCACGGTGCTGGTCAACTATTCCCGTCTCAGCGGCTCGGCCGAGTATCGCGCGGCGATCGAAAACACCTTCACCGTGAATGCCCCGAAGGGCTTCCTCAACAATTACTACGACGATGAAGGCTGGTGGGCCCTGGCGTGGATCGATGCCTACGACTGGACGGGTGACACCCGCTACCTCGCGATGGCCGAGTCCATCTTCGCCGACATGACCGGCGGCTGGGACGCCACCTGCAACGGCGGCATCTGGTGGAGCAAGGCGCGGACTTATAAGAACGCCATCGCCAACGAGCTCTTCCTGTCCGTGGCGGCGCGCCTGGCCCGGCGAACGCCCATCGAGCGGCAGGCCGCGTATCTCAATTGGGCCACACGCGAGTGGCAGTGGTTCGCCGCATCCGGAATGATCAACGCGCATTCGCTGATCAACGACGGCCTCAACTCCGCCTGCCAGAACAACGGGGCGACCACCTGGACCTACAACCAGGGCGTAATCCTCGGCGCCCTCGCGGAGCTTTGGCGGCGAACCCAGGACCCGGCATTGCATCAGGCGGCCGAGTCGATCGCCGCGGCCGCGGTCTCCGGGCTCACCGACAGCCAGGGCATCCTGCACGACACCTGCGAGCCCAAATGCAGCGCCGATGGTGTCCAGTTCAAAGGCATCTTCGTCCGCAACCTCGCCGAGCTGGCGACGCTGTTTCCATCCGCGCGCCAGGCGCGATTCCTGATCGCCAACGCGGCCAGTATCTGGAGCCAGGCGCAGGGTCCGGGCTACCAGTTAGGGCAGGTCTGGTCAGGCCCGTTCACCGGTAGCAACGCGGGAATTCAGTCGTCCGCGCTCGATTGCCTCGTGGCCGCCGCGGAGATCGAGGCCAACCCGCCGGTACTGCGCCAGCCGGTGAAGCGGTAGCCGCCAGCCCAAGCGCACCGCGGTATAATTCTTAGCCAGGGAGAATTCTCGGATGCTGAACCTTCTGCGTGCTGCTGCGGTGGTGTCCGCGGCTGCGTCCCTTTCCTTCGCTGCGTCATCCCTGCCGTCGCGCAGCGTCACCGGCAACTACATCGAAGCTCGCACCGCCGACGTCTATACCGGCCCCTGCTTCGCCAACGGCGAAATCGAGATGGCCGGCAAGGAAGCGGTGTTCGGCTGGAAGATCAACAAGGGCTCGTGGCAGGGCGTGGATATCGCCGGGCTGTCCGTCGTCGGCGTGGTCCGCTCCGAGCACACGCTGGGCAACGCCTATGAAGCTGCGAACCCGGCCAAGGCCGTCCTGATCGTGGACAGCCGCGCGAATGCCGAGCAGCGGCTGGCGCTCCAGAACTTCGCGCAGCACCAGGCGGGCGATCTGCTGGCCCACATCGTGAAGGTGGACTACGCGCCGATCGAGCTGACCATCGAGAACAACAACATCCACGGCGGCGCCGCGCGGCTGACCGCGGGCTCGCTCGCGGCAATCCAGACGCGCGCCATGGCCGCCACCGATCACGTCTGCGGCAACGAGGAAGTCTGGTATCCGCCGCTGAACAAGCTTGACCACGCCATGCCGGCTTACGCTCTGGAGAATTCCTTCAGCGGCGACGGCCTCGGCGAGACGTGGAACAACCGCCTGAAGCGCAGCGGCTTCATCGGCACGTTCCAGGTGAACGAGTAGGGTTAAGGCCGGCGGGATACGAGGCCGTCGCGCGTAGGGTATCGCGGCGAAGTACGATAGAGAGCGTGCGATTCTCCTCCGTCATCCTTACGCTGCTTGCGGCGTCGCTCGGCGCCCAGGCAGCCGATTATCTGGTCTACGCCGGCACGTACACCAAGGGCGATAGCCGCGGCATTTACGAGTTCCGGTTCAATCCGTCCACGGGCAAGCTCTCCGGGCCGACGCTTGCCGCGGAGACGCTCAACCCGTCCTTCCTCGCGGTAAGTCCGGATCGCAAGTTCCTCTACGCCGTGAACGAAGGCGGGCAGGGCGGCAATACCGTGAGCGCGTTCGCCATCGATGCCGCGAGCGGCAAGCTGAAGCCGCTGAATGCGGTCTCCTCGGCGGGCGACAGCCCATGCCACCTGGCGGTCGATGCGACGGGGCACTGGCTCGCGGTCGCGAACTACGGCAACGGGACGATGGCGCTGCTGCCGATCCACGCCGACGGCACGCTCGGCGAGGCCAGGCAGGTCGAGAAGCACGAAGGAGGGGGCCCGAATCCGCAGCGGCAGCGCGGACCGCACGCGCATTGCGTGCTGTTCGCGCCGGATAACCGCTTCCTGCTGCTGGCCGATCTCGGCCTGGACCGCATCTTCATCTACCGCTTCGATGCGGCCGCGGGCACGCTGAAACCGAACGATCCGCCGGCCGCGCAGGTGACGCCGGGCGCCGGCGTGCGGCATCTGGCGTTTCATCCGAATGGGCGCGTGCTGTATTCAATCAACGAGATGGGCAACACGGTCGCAGCGTTCCACTACGAGCCGGCCAAGGGAACTCTCGATGCGTTCCAATACGCCCCAACGCTGCCCGAGAGCGTCAAAGCCAGCAACACGACCGCGGAGGTCGCGGTGAACCGCGCGGGGACGCGGCTTTACGCCTCGAACCGCGGGCACGACAGCATCGCGCTCTTCGCGATCGACGGCAGCCGGCAAACGTTGTCGTCTCTCGACGATACACCGACCGCGGGGAAGACGCCGCGCCACTTCACGCTCGACCCGACGGGCCGTTTCCTGCTCGTGGCCAACCAGGATTCGAATGATATCGTGGTCTTCCGCGTGCATCCGCGCAGCGGCCAACTCACCCCCGCGGGGCCGCCGGTCAAGGGCGCGGCGAATCCGGTTTGCCTCTTGTTCGTCGCGCGGAAATAGCCGGGCGCGCGGGGTGAGGATGGCGCTCGCGGTTCGGGATCTGCGCAAGATTTACGGGGAAACGGTTGCGGTGGACGGGATCTCGTTCGACGTGGCGCGCAACGAGATCGTCGGGCTGCTGGGGCCGAACGGGGCGGGGAAGACGACCACCATCAACATGATTCTGGGCGTGCTCGCGCCGGACGCGGGAACGATCCGCATCGATGGGTACGACCTGGCGCGCGCGCGGCGGCAGGCGCTCGAGCGCACCAACTTCGCGGCGGTCTACGCGCCGCTGCCGGGCAATCTCACGGTGCGGCAGAACCTGCGGGTGTTCGGGATGCTCTATGGCGTGCGGGAGCTGAATCGGCGCATCGGCGAGATGCTCGAACGGTTCGATCTGGCGGCGCTCGCGGAGACGCGCTGCGGCGTGCTTTCCTCGGGCGAGCAGACGCGGGTGGCGCTCGCCAAGGCGATGCTGAACGATCCGCGCCTGCTGCTGCTCGACGAGCCGACCGCCTCGCTCGACCCGGCCAGCGCGCGGGAGATCCGCGCCTCGATCCGGGCGTTTGCCGCGGAGGGCACGGGCGGCGTGCTGTGGACGTCGCACAACATGCACGAGGTGCAGGACGTGTGCGACCGCGTGCTGTTCCTCTCGCGCGGGCGCATCCTGCTCGAAGGCGACCCCAAGTCGCTGCCGGCCGAGCACGGCAAGGAGAACCTGGAGGAGTTGTTCATCGCGGTGGCGCGCGAGCCGCTCTCGCTGGGGGACGTGGCCGTATGATCTCGCTGCGGCGGGTTTCGGCCATCGTGCTGCGGCTCTACTATCTCTACCGTGGCAGCTCGCCGCGGCTGATGCCGATCTTCGTGTGGGTGCTGATCGACATGACGATGTGGGGGTTCATGAGCCGCTACCTGAATGCGGTGGCCGGGCCGGGCCACCACTTCATTCCGGCGCTGCTCGGCGCGGTGCTGCTGTGGGACTTCTTTTCGCGCGTGATGCAGGGCGTGACGACCTCGTTTTTCGAGGACGTATGGTCGCGCAACTTCCTGAACTTCTTCGCGAGCCCGCTGACGGTCACGGAGTACCTGGCGGGTCTCGTCATCGCGAGCATTGCGACCAGCGCGATTGCGCTCGCGGTGATGCTGGTGGTGGCGACGGTGGCGTTCGGGCTCTCGTTTCTCTCCTACGGCCTCGCGCTCATTCCGTTCCTGATGGTGCTGTTCCTGTTCGGGATCTGCATGGGCGTGGTGGGGAGCTCGATCGTGCTGCGGCTGGGGCCCTCGGCGGAGTGGCTGGTGTGGCCGATTCCGATGATGACGGCGCCGTTCGCGGGCGTGTTCTATCCGCTTTCCACGCTGCCGCGCTGGATGCGCGCGATCTCGGCGGTGCTGCCGCCTTCGTACGTGTTCGAGAGCACGCGCGCGATCGCCGCGGGCCGCGCCGCGAACTTTGGCGATCTCGGGATCGGCGTGGCGCTCGCGTTCGCGTATCTGCTGGCGGCCGGATGGATGTTCACCCGCGTATTCCGGCGCGCCGTGCGCACGGGACTGATCGCGCGCTACAGCGCGGAGAGCGTAAGCTGAAATTGCCGATGAAGATTGCCACCTGGAACATCAACTCGATCCGCCGCCGGCTCGACCTCGTGCTCGAATGGCTGGGACGCCACCAGCCGGATGTGCTGTGCCTGCAGGAGACAAAATGCCAGGACCACGAATTTCCCGCGCTGGCGTTTCAGGCAGCGGGCTACCACGCGACGTTCCGCGGCATGAAGGGCTACAGCGGCGTCGCGACGCTGAGCCGCGAAGCGCCGAGCTATGTGCTGCACGGGCTCCACGAGGGCCCGGACAATGAAGACTGCCGCATCCTGCAGACCGTGGTGGCGGGAATTCCGATCGTGAATTCGTATGCGCCGCAGGGATCAAGCATCGGCTCGGAGAAGTACGCGTTCAAGCTGGAATGGTTCCTGCGCATGCGGCGCTACCTGAACGAGCGGCTGGACCCGCAGAAGCCCGCCATCTGGACGGGCGATCTGAACGTCGCGCCGGAGCCGATCGACGTCTACCATCCCGACCGCCGCGTGAACGACCCGGATTTCCATATCGACGCGCGGAACGCTTACAAGAACACGATCGCCTGGGGGTTTGTCGATGTGTTCCGGCGGCTGCATCCGGACCGCGTGCAATACACGTACTGGGATTACTTCCGGAACGCCTTCGAGCACAACTGGGGATGGCGGATCGACCACATCCTGGCCACCGAGCCGCTGGCCGCTTGCTGCCGCGCGGTGGAGGTGGATCTGGAGCCGCGCAAGGCGCCGAACGCGTCGGACCATACGGTGGTGTGGGCGGAGTTCGGGTACCCTCTGTGCCAACATGACTGAGACACCTTCCCCGCCGTCAATTACTGTAGCGGGCGGAGAAAGATTCAGGTTCAGTGCTCAAGTCGAATCTCAAGCAGTTGCCGGTCAAACAGGCGGAGTTGGCGGCTCCGCAGCGCAGGGAGGGCGAGCGTTGCGAGCCCGACCGGAGCGGAGGAGCTGCCAACTCCGGCGGCGCCGCGCTGGTCCCGATCCCCGACCCGGAGGTTCCGGAGAAGCCCAAACGCCGCCAGTTCACCGCCGCGTACAAGCGCTCGATAGTGGCCCAAGCCGAGG
>DATGMB010000241.1:0-35506 GCA_035293845.1 Bryobacteraceae bacterium | reverse complement strand
TCTGCTGTCCTTGCCATCCACACCTGTATCCCGCGCTTCACAGTTTGACCCGTGCAAATCATCGGATTTAAAATAGTTGCCAGCCGACCAGCCCTGTCCATTTGTGGAGCGGTGTGCCGTATGAAAGCTACACGCCTTTCGATTGCCTGCGTCTCGTTCACGATCGCCATCTGCGTTCTTGCGGCGGACCAACAGGGGGATGACACCAAGAAGACCGCCGCCAAGGACCAGCAGCGCGAGACGGTTGCCCGGCCCATCAGCGAGAAGGAGCGGAAAAAGCGCGAGCAGAAGCTCAAGAAAGAGCTCGAAACGCCGTACCGCAAGTGGCTGAACGAGGACGTCGCCTATATCATCACGGATGAAGAGCGCGCCGCCTTCAAGAAGCTGCAGACCGATGAAGAGCGCGAGCAGTTCATCGAGCAGTTCTGGCTCCGCCGCGACCCGACGCCCGATACCGTCGAAAACGAGTTCAAGGAAGAGCACTACCGGCGCATCGCTTACGCCAACGAGCACTACGCCAGCGGCATTCCGGGCTGGAAGACAGACCGCGGGCGCATCTACATCACGTTCGGCCCGCCGGATGAAATCGAATCCCACCCTTCAGGCGGCACCTACGAGCGGCCTCCGGAAGAAGGCGGCGGCACGACCTCGACCTTCCCGTTCGAACAGTGGCGCTACCGCTACATCGACGGCATCGGCAACAACATCATCATCGAGTTCGTGGATCCAACCATGTCGGGCGAGTACCACATGACGATGGATCCCTCGGAGAAGGATGCGCTGCTGTACGTGCCCGGCGCGGGCCTCACTCTGATGGAGCAGTTGGGCCTTTCCGACAAAACGCAGCGCTTCCAGAACACGGACGGCACACACCTGGGAGTGCCCTTCGGCGGCCAGACGGAGAGCATGAACGAGTTCAACCGGCTGGAGCAGTTCGCGAAGTTGCAGCAGCCGCCCAAGGTGAAATTCACCGACCTGGAAGCCGTGGTCAATTCGCGGATCACGTACAACATCCTCCCGATGAAGGTGCGGGTGGACTACTTCCCGGTCACTGACGCCTCGGTGCTCACCTATATCACAGTGCAGTTCGACAACAAAGACCTGCAGTTCCAGGCCAAGCAGGGCGTGCAGAAGGCGATGGTCAATATTTACGGTCGCATCACCACCATGACGCGCCGCATGGCCGTTTCCCCGTTCGAAGAAACCGTGACGGTGGACGCGCCGACCGAGTACCTGCAGGAATACGCCAAGCAGCGCTCGATTTATCAGAAGACCGTGCCTCTGCAGCCCGGCACGTACCGCCTGAACGTGGTCGCCAAGGACGTGGTGGCCGGCACCATGAACAATTATGAAGTGGCGATCACGGTGCCCCGTATCGATGTGGATAAGGCTTCGACGAGTTCCCTGATCCTGGCGGACAACATCGAGCGGGTCCCGGACCGCAGCATCGGCGCCGGCATGTTCGTGATCGGTGGCATGAAAGTGCGGCCCCGCGTGGACGACGTGTTCAAGCGCGAGGAGAAGATGGGGATCTACATGAAGGTCTACAATCTCGGCTCGGACGAAACCACCCACAAGCCGGTGGGCGACGTCGAGTACGAGATCGTGAAAAAGGGAAGCAACGAACGGATCGCATCCATGAAAGAAGACCTTTCGCAGATCCCGGACGCTTCCGCCACCCAGGTGACCATCGAAAAGTTCCTGAATCTAAAGGGTCTGGATCCTGGCGTATATACCGTCAAACTGAAGATTACGGACCGAAGCAAGAATCAGGTCCTTACCCCTTCGGCCGACTTTACGGTAACCTAATTGATAACGGGTGCATCCCGTAGAGCGAAAGGGCGTCGCATGTCCATTGCGAAGACGCACAGCGCGGTCGCTTCCCTGGTAATGGGGATGGCGTGTCTGGCGGCTCCCGCGTTCGCCGGCGACAGCAGTCCCGTGCGGCTGGCGGGCACCATCGCCGGCGTTGTCGCGAATGCCAGCGGGGTTCCGCAAATGGGCGCGACGGTGATCCTCTTCAACAAGCAGGACCGCCCGGTGCAGAAGGCGCAGACGGACGCGAAAGGCGAATTCCGCTTCGCCGGACTGTTCCCGGACGCCTATTCGATCCGCGTTTCGCTCGCCACATTTCTGCCGGCCTTCCGGCGCGACATCCTGGTGCAGCCGGGCATGCGCAGCATACTGAGCGTCAGCCTCAACACGCTGTTCAGCACGATCCAAATCGGGTATCCGGTGGCGATCGAAAACGGCGGCGTGATGAGCGACGAATGGAAATGGGTGCTGCGCAGCGCCGCATCCACGCGCCCGGTGCTGCGGCTGGCGGGCGATTCACCGCTGGCAAATGTGCCGGAAAACCATGAGCACGCCGCCATGTTCTCGGATACGCGCGGAGTGCTGCGGGTGTCGGCGGGCGATAGTCCGGTGGCGGGCAACGTCAGCGAGGACCCCGGCATGGGAACGGCGTTCGCGGTGGCGACTTCGCTTTACGGCAACAATCTGCTGCGGGTGAGCGGCGATCTCGGCTACGGCGCCGCGACCGGCGTGCCCACCGCGGCCTTCCGCACCAGCTACAGCCGCCAGTTTTTCGGCGATACCCCCGAAATCTCGCTGACGGTCCGGCAGCTCCGGCTCGGCGGTCTGCCGCCCGGGAGCGATCCGGCGCTCACCGAGCTCCGCACGATGTCGGCCGGCCTGGACGACCGCAAGGAACTCGACAATAACGTGACGCTGCAGTACGGGTTCGCGATGGACGCGGTCTCGTTCGTCGACCACCTGAACTACTTCAGCCCGTATTCTCGGCTCACCTGGGCCGCCCCGCACGGCGGCAAGCTGGAGTTCGCCTACTCGTCCGGAAACGCGCGGCCCGATCTCGGCGCCGCGGAGTCGGACGAGAACGGTCTGCAGCATGACCTGAGCGCCCTCGGCCAGTTCCCGCGCATTTCTCTGCGCAACGGCCGGCCGGAGGTGCAGCGCGGCGAGGAATACGAAGCGGCCTACTCGCAGAAAGCCGGCTCGCGCACCTACCGGGTCTCGGCGTATCACGAGATCATCCGTAACGCGACGCTTTCGATGCTGGCGCCGGAAGGGGCCTTCGCCGGAGGCAACATTCTGCCCGACGTGTTCACCGGCAATTCGATTTTCAATCTTGGGGACCTGCGCAACTCGGGCTTCGATCTGTCGGTCATGCAGCAGTTGGGCGAGCACGTCAACGCCACGATCATTTACGGCTCGGAAGGCGCGCTGACGGTCGGGAATCGCGAACTGGTCAGCAACAGCCCGGACGAGCTGCGCGCCATGATCCGCGCCGGGCGCAAGCAGGCCGCCACCGCACGGCTTGCCGCCACGGCTCCGCGCAGCGGTACCCACCTGATCGCCAGCTACCAGTGGGCGAATGACCAGCGCTGGATCCTCTCCGGCAATCTCTACAGCACGCAGGGCAGCCAGGACCTGCCGGGGCTGAACGTCTACGTCCGGCAGCCGCTGCCGCACCCAACCGGATCGTCGTGGCGCATGGAGGCCACCGCCGATCTGCGCAACATGCTGGCTCAGGGCTACATTCCATTGAATATGGCGGGCGGACAGCGCGTGCTGCTGTTCGACACGCCGCGCTGCTTCCGCGGCGGACTGAGCTTCATCTTCTAACCTTTCCTTGCGAATCGACGCGCAACATTCCTACTCCGAACGCTACACCCTTGAGCATCTGGAAACCATCCTCAAGCGGAACCGGTTCGAGGGGTCGATCCTCGCGGGCCCGATCGTTCCGGCGCCCGATTTCGTGCGCGGCATCGTGGTTCCGGCGGAGAAGTGGTGCGAGGACTGCGCCAGACATCCCAAATTCCGCGGCATCTCTGTGGCCCAGGTCCATGGCCTTCCGTGGGGCGAATGGGAAGCGCGGAGCATCCCTGTCGATATTGCCGGCGCCCTCGCCGCCGTTCCCGATCTGGCCGCCGCGCACCCGAACCTTCGCATCGCGATCGCGGACCTTGGCGCGCCATTTAGCGCCGATTGGGCCAGCCTTCTCGACGCTGCGGCACGGTTTCCGAACGTGTGCTGCAAGCTGAGCAGCCTCCGGGAATTCCCCGATCCCCGGATGGCCGTGCAGCATGCGCTGCGCCTCTTCGGCCCCGCGCGCCTCATGTTCGCCAGCGGCTGGCCCGGCGGACTGCCGGATTTCACGTGGAAAGCCACGCTCGCCCTTTTCACGCAATCGCTCGGAGCGCAGAGCATCGAGACCCGCGAACAGATCCTCGGCGGGACGGCGGCCCGGTTCTATGGAATCTAAGACGGGGATCGGGGGTCAGAGATCGGGGATCAGGGCCGCGTGGCCGGCCGCGCTCGCGGCCGCGCTGTTCCTGATGAATGCGCTTCTGACGGCGACGCTGTTTCGCATCGGCTACTCGACGGAGATGGGGTCGATCGAAGGCGCGTTCATTGGGTTGGCGCGCTACATCCGCGATCACTTCCCCGATTTGAGTTGGTTTCCGCTCTGGTACGGCGGCATTCCCTACCCCGATAGCTACCCGCCGCTGCTGCATCTGGCGGTCGCCGGAACGGGAGCGCTTTTCCACATTTCCACAGGGCTGGCGTATCACGCGGTCACGGCGGCTATCTACGCGGCGGCGCCGGCGGCGCTGTTCTGGACGGCGTGGCGCCTCGGAGCCAACCGCGCGGCGGCGTTTGTTGGCGCGCTGCTCTACTCCCTGATTTCGCCTTCGTGCCTGCTGGTGCGTGAGGTGCGCATCGATGCCGGAGGCTGGTTCGCAGCCCGCCGGCTGCAGACGCTGGTCCACTACGGCGAAGGGCCGCATGTGACTTCCCTGCTCTTCCTGGCGCTCGCCATCGGCCTGCTGCACGTCGCGCTGGAAAAGCGCCGGCCCGTGTGGTACGTGCTCGCGGCGTTGGCGATGGCCGCGACCGTCCTGAGCAACTGGATCGGCGGCTTCGCTCTGGCGGTGGCGGTGGCAGCGTACGTGGCGGCCTACGGCGGGCTGGCGCGGACCGCGGCCCTGGCGGCGTATGCCTATGCTCTGGCGCTGCCGTGGGTCTCGCCATCGACGGTGGCAACCATTCGCGCCAACGCGCCGTTCGTCGGCGGCCGCTTCGTTCCGAACCTCGCGGCGGAAGCGGCGTTCGGCGCCGCGTTCCTCGCGCTGGCGTGGATTGGCTGGCGGCTGCGGCTCGATGCGCGGGTGCGTTTCGCCGCTCTGTTTCTCTACGGGACCGGCGGAATCGCATTGGGCTCGTATTGGCTCCACTTCAGCCTGCTGCCACAGCCCCAGCGATATCACCTGGAGATGGATCTGGCGGTCTGGCTGGGGGCGGCGCTGGCGTTGTCGGCTGTCGGCCGGCCATGGCCGGCCCCTACGGTGCGGATCGCTCTGGTGACGCTCGTTGCGCTCTGCGTGCCCATTTTTCTGCACCAGCGTTCGATGGCTCGCGACATGGAGCGGCCCATCGAGATTCGATCGACAGCCGAATACGAAATTTCGACCTGGCTCGGAACGCACATGGCCGGGCGCCGCGTTTTCGCGCCGGGCAGCATCGGGTTCTGGATGAACGCGTTCAGCGACACCGCAATGCTGAACGGCGGCTTCGATAACGGCATGCGCAACACGTTCCTGCAACACGTCCAGTATCAGATCTACGCGGGCGACCGGCAGCGCGTCATGCTCGACTGGCTGGATGCGTTCGGCTGCGACGCGATCGTGGGCGACTGGCCCGCGAGCCACGAGGTGTACCACCCCTATGCGCATCCCGAGAGAATGACCGGCCTCACGGAGATCTGGCGCGGCGGCCCGGAGGTCATCTACGCCGTGCCGCGCGGCACTTCGTCGCTGGCGCACGCGGTCCGCATCGACGATCTGCCGCGCGTGCGCCCGCCCGCTTACGATACGGCGCTGCTCGCGCCGTACCTCCGCGCCCTGCACGATCCCGCACGCCCGGCCGCCTCCTTCCGCTGGACCAGCCAGCACAGCGCGGTCATTCAAGCCAACCTGCAGCCCGCCGACCTGCTCTCCGTGCAGGTCACGTGGGATGCCGGATGGCGCGCGCGCGCCAACGGCCGCCCGGCGCGGACGTGGGCGGACGCGCTCGGTCAGATGGCCGTCGAGCCGCGCTGCGCGGGGCCCTGCACGGTCGAACTCAGCTATGATGGTGGCGCGGAGATGCGCATTGCCTGTTGGGTGAGCCGCCTCGCCCTGGCCGGCGTTGTGCTCTGGATGCTCTTATGGCGCAAGTCTTCGGCTTCAACCAGGACGAACTGAAACTGCTGCTGGTCGCGGTGCGGCAGATGCGCCGCACGTTCGAGCCGGTGCGCGCGAAGGACCCGAGTATCGCGTCCTACGCCGAACTCTACGATAAGCTGTTCGAAAAGCTGCTGGACATGGCCGGGCCGCTGCCCGACGAAGTCAAATTGTAATCACCGCCGCGCCATCCACGGCGTCGCGCCGCACGGCATCCAGCGCTTCGGCGGCCTGCTCCAACCCGAACGTGGTGATTTTCGGCTGGAGGCGGATCTCCGCCGCAAGCGCGAGAAAGTCGCGCGCGTCCTGGCGCGTCATGTTGGCGACGCTGCGGATCTGGCGCTCGCCCCACAGCAGCGTGTCGTAGTCGAACTGCGGGATGCGGTCCAGGTGAATCGCATTGATGGCGACAACCCCGCCCTTGCGCAGGCTGGAAAGCGCCGCGACCACCACGTCGCCGCTGGGCGCGAAGGTGATGGCGCGGTCGAGCGGCACGGGCGGGCGGTCGTGCTCGCCGCCGGCCCATTCCGCCCCGAGCGATTCGGCGAGCTTGCGGTGCGTTTCTCCGCGCGTCGAGACATACACCGGACACTTCCAGGCATGGAGCACGGCGATCGCGAGGTGCGCCGATGCGCCGAAACCGAACAGGCCGACGCGCTCGCCCGGCTCCACACCGGCCACGCGCAGGCTGCGGAAGCCGATGATGCCCGCGCACAGCAGCGGAGCCGCGTGCAGGTCATCGAGCGCATCGGGCAGCGGAAACACGAAATCCGCGCGCGCCACGGCGTACCCGGCGTAGCCGCCATTGACGGTATATCCGGTGAACGTAGGCTGGTCGCAGAGGTTCTCCATGCCGCGGCGGCAATAGGGGCACGTGCCGTCCGTGCCGCCAATCCAGGAGACGCCAACGCGCGTGCCGGCGCCCTCCGGGCTCACGATTTCGCCGACGATCTGGTGGCCGGGAATCACGGCCGGCCGGCGCGCGGGCAGCTCGCCCGAGACGATGTGGAGATCCGTGCGGCACACGCCGCACGCGCGCACCCGCAGCAGCACCTCGCCCGGTTGCGGCCGCGGCTCAGCCGCGTCCCGCACGGCGAATTTTCCGTTCTCTAGGACCGCCGCTCGCATTGCAACACCTTCACGCCGTCTTCGAACGCCACGATCGCCTCGTCCGCGAGGCCCAGGAACAGCCCGTGCTCCACCACGCCCACGATGCCGTCCAGCTCGGGCGCGAGTGCAGCGGGCGATTCCACTTCGGGAAACAGGCAGTCCAGGATGTAATGGCCGCCATCGGTGAGAAAGCCCTCGCGCAGCTTCGGCTCGGCGCCCAGCGCGCGCAGCCGTTCGGCGGTGGTTTCCCAGCCGAAGGGCACGACCTCCACCGGAATGGGCCGCTCGACGGCGCTCAGCCGGTCCACCACTTTGCTTTCATCCGCGACGATCACGAGCCGCCGGCTCGAAGCCGCCACGATCTTCTCCCGCAGCAGCGCGCCGCCGCGGCCCTTGATCAGCGCGAGCGTGCCGCGCTCGATCTCATCGGCGCCGTCGATGGTCAAGTCGATCTGCGGATGCGCCGCCAGCGTGGTCAGCTCGATCCCGCACTGCCGCGCCAGTGCGGCGGTCTTCTCCGAAGTCGGGATGCCGAGGATGCGCCGCCGGAGCCGCCCGATCGCTTCGACCGCCACCGCGGCTGTAGTGCCGCTGCCCAGGCCGACGATCATGCCGTCTTCGACCTGTGCCGCCGCAGCCTCGGCCGCCCGGCGTTTCTCCTGTTCGGCGTTCACGACAGCAGCAGCTCCAGATCCTCGCGCTTCAAATCGCGCAGCACGGCGCTATCTTCGCCCACGATGGCATCGGCGAGCGCGCGCTTGCTCTTTTGCAGCTCCAGCACTTTCTCCTCCACCGTGTCTTTGGCGATCAGGCGATACGCGAACACCGGCTTGGTCTGGCCGATACGGTGCGCGCGGTCGACCGCCTGCGCCTCCACCGCCGGGTTCCACCACGGGTCGAGCAGGAAGACGTACTCCGCCGCAGTCAGGTTCAATCCCAGGCCGCCCGCCTTCAGGCTGATGAGAAATACGCCGCAGTTCTCGTCCTTCTGGAAGGCATCCACGCGGGCCTGGCGGTCGCGCGTTTGGCCGTCCAGGTATTCATAGCGCACCCGCTCGGCATCGAGGTGATCCCGGACGATCGCCAGCAAGCTGGTGAACTGCGAAAACACCAGCGCCTTGTGACCTTCTTCCAGCACCTCCCGCAACTGCGCCATGAGGGTTTCGATTTTCGCGCTGGGCGCATCGGCCAGTTTGGGATCGAGCAGCCCCGGATGGCACGCCGCCTGCCGCAGCCGCAGCAGCGCTTCGAGCACGTGCATCTTCGATTTGTTGATGCCCTGCTTCTCGACCCGCGCGAGGAGGGTGTCGCGGTAGTGCCGCTTCAGCTCGTCGTAGCGCTTGCGCTGCTCCGGCTCGAGCTCGCACAGCACCGTCTGCTCGGTCTTTTCCGGCAGCTCCCGCGCCACCTGCTGCTTGGTGCGCCGGAGAATAAACGGCCGCAGCGCGTGCGCCAGCAGGCGCCGCGATTCCTCGCTCGGATTGCGCGCCAGCCCGCCGGCCATCTTCAGTACTTTGGCTTCGCCCAGCATGCCGGGGTTGAGAAATTCGAACAGGCTCCACAGCTCGCCCAGATGGTTCTCGATGGGGGTGCCGCTGAGCGCCAGGCGATGGCGGCCGCGCAGCAGCCGCGCCGCCTTGGCGGACGCCGTGGCCGCGTTCTTGATGGCCTGGGCCTCATCGAGCACGATGTAATCGAACTCCATCGCGGCGAGCTCCGCGGCATCCCGCACCATGGTGCCATAGGTCGTGAGCACGACGTGGTGCTCCGCCGCGCGCGACAGGTCGCGATCGGCGCCGGTGTGCTCCAGCACACGCAGGCAGGGCGTGAAACGCGCGGCTTCCTCGCGCCAGTTGAACATCAGGGACCGCGGCGCGACGACCAGCGAGGGGCCCGCGCCCTCCGCGCGCCGGTGCTCGAGCAGCGCCAGCACCTGCGCCGTTTTGCCGACGCCCATGTCATCCGCCAGGCAGCCGCCGAAGCCGAACTCCCGCAGGAACTCCATCCAGCCGAGCCCCTCGCGCTGGTACTCGCGCAGCTTGCCCTGGAATCCTTCCGGCTGCGCGGCCGCGCGGATGCCGTCGAAGCTGCGCACGCGCTCCCGCACGCGCGCGAAGACCTCGTCGACCCGCACCTCCGGCTGCGCCGCGAGCAGCGCGTCGAGCAGGCCGGCCTGGTTGCGCCGGAAGCGCAGCCCTTCCTCGCCGGCGTTGCTTCCGAGGCCGGCCAGCGGCGCGAATTTCCGCAGCCATTCCTCGGGCAGCAGGCCGAACGTGCCATCTTCCAGCCGCACCATCGTATCGCCGCGCCGCAGCGCCGCCAGGAGCTGCGGCAGGCTGGCCGAGACGCCGTCGCCGTAATCCACTTCGGCCTGGAGATCGAACCAGTCGATGCCGCTCGTCACTTCGACGCGCGACGCTCCCGGTTTCCGGAACGCCTTTCCCTCGGCTTCGACGTGCCAGCCGGCATGGATCAGCTCGCGCACGGCCCGCGGCATGTTTTTGGTTTCGAGACGCCGGTCGCCGCCCGGAGTCTCGCGAATCCCGAGCTCTTCCAGCTTGCCGCGCGCCGCGGCCTCCGCCTCCGGATCGCGGCGGATGTAGACGCGTTCCTCGGGCGACCACAACCCGCGCCCCGCCTCGCTCTCCGGCAGCCACCCGCGCCCGTAATCGAACAGCAGCGCGGCGCTGAAATAGGTGCCCTTCCAATCCCGCTGCTCGCGGATGCGCAGCCCGGCGCGCGGCGCGCCCTGGCGCTGCTCGAAGCGCAGGGGCTCGTCGAGATCCATGGGCGGCAGCGCGCGCGATTCGAGCAACTGCGCGAGCGCCGCATCGCGCTCCCGGTCGGGAAAGTGGATGCGCTTCATCTGCCGCAGTTGCCGCACCCAGGCGTAAGCGCCCGAGTGGTCGAAGCGCGCGAGGGCGCCGCGCGCCGCGAGCAGTCCGGAGGCGAGCAGCAGCTTGGGCTCCTCGAGATCCATCCGCTCCTCGCCGCGCCGCAGGACGCCCGCGATGGTCCACTGGTCCCGCTCGTCCTGCCGCACTTCCAGCCAGAGCCGCCAGGGCTCGCCTCCATCCCAGGCAAGCGGCTCCATCACGCGCGCGCCCTCGGCGTAGTGGTGCGAAAATAAGCGCCCGCCGACCGCCAGTTGCGGCAACAGCTTAAAAGCGAGGGCGGGCGGCAGGGCTTTATGCACCTCGGACGGCATCGTCCCCGAGTAACTGTAGCCGTACGATTGCAGTCCGCCCAGCAGCAGCGTCATCGCCTCGACATCCTGCGGATCGGGAAGGTAGGCGACCTGCTCCGGCGCCAGGCGGAGATCCTTGGGCGCGGACCACTCGCCATTCCTCTTGCGCGTGCGCATGCGAACCTCGACCACCACGGCGCCTACCGTCCGCGACGCGTCCAGATCCACGATGTACAGCAGTTCGGCCCCCTCCGGAAGGCCCGCCGTGCGCGATTCCCGGGCATACTCCATCTCATTCTGGATGGCCGAAAGCTCGATCCTCCACGCCGGAGGAGGCGGAGGAGGAGGAGGAGGCGCAGGACGCGCGGGGCGCGTCTCAGGAACCCGCGCCTTTTTCAGCCGCGATGCCGGCGATGCTTCCGGTTCGGACTCCACCAGTTGCAGTCCCTTTTGCGCCAGCGCCTCGCGGAGATGACCCTCGCGATCGGCCTGCAGAATCGCCGCCCAGATGTGCTTGCACACGCCCGTGTCGTGAAAATACACGCACTCGCAGGAGACGACGAGATCGCCGTAGAGGAATTGCAGGCAGACCTCGTACGTCTGGCCGCCTTTCACCTTGGCGTGGACGTGGTTCGGCTCCGAGGTAACGATCCGCACGGCGCCGGTCGCGTACAACTGCATTCCGCGAGACTGCACGCCGCGCTCGACTTGAAAAGCTAACTTGCTGGCAAGGGACATCGAATGGGTGGGGGAGACTTCTATTTTACCGAATCGCACTATACTGGTAGCCGGCCCGGCGAGGCGGGGGGCTGCAAGCCTGCCCGATACCGCCGGGTGGCTTCGCACCAGGAGGACCTATGACACGCCGCGAACTTCTTGGAACGGCCGCCGCCGCCGGCCTGGCTGCGCGCGCCGCGTGGGCACAATCGGCCATCAAACCCTCGCGGAACCTGGGCGGCGCCCCCGCGGGATTCCCCATCCGCTCGCGGGCCATGCGCGAGCGCAACCAGCCGTTCGATTTTGTGGAGCACTGCCACAACCTGGGGCTGGGCGTGGTGGAAACGCGCATCCCCGCCAATGCCGGCCCGGACTGGGCCGCCGGGTTCCGCCAGCGGCTGGAATCGCTCGGCATGCGCGCAATCGCCGATATCCCGCTGCCGCGCGAAGCCGCCGCCGTCCCGGCATTCGACGCCGCGGTGGCCAAGGCCAAGGCAGCCGGCATCGTCTCGCTGCACGCCGCCATGACGCAGCGCCGCTACGAGGAATTCGACAGCTTCGAGGCCTTCCAGCGCAACTTCGAGCGGTGCAAGGCGACGGTCGCGCTCGCCGAGCCCGTGCTCCGCAAGCACCGCATGCGGCTCGGCCTCGAGAACCACAAGGGCTGGCGCGCGGCGGAGCAGGCCGCGTGGATCAAGTCGACCGGAAGCGAATGGATCGGCGTGCACTTCGATTTCGGCAACAATCTGGCGCTGTGCGAAGACCCCGCCGAAACCCTGCGCATTCTCCAGCCCTACACCTTCGCCTGCCATATCAAGGACATGGCGGTCGAGCCGTACGAGGATGGCTTCCTGCTTTCCGAGGTTCCGCTGGGCGAGGGCATGCTGGATATTCCCGGCATGGTGCGCAGCCTGCAGGCGAAGGACCCGGCGATGCCCTTCGACCTCGAAATGATCACGCGCGACCCGCTGAAGATTCCGGTGTTCACGGCGAAATACTGGGCCACGTTCGACGACACGGCGAGCCCGCTGCCCGGCCGCGATCTGGCGCGCGTCCTCGACCTGGTCCGCAAGAACAAGCCCAAGTCGCCGCTGCAGTATCCGAGCCGGATGCCGGCGGAGGCGCAGTTGAAGCTGGAGGACGAGAATATCGCGAAGTCGATCGCATACGCGCGCCAGATCGGCATCGGCTAATCTGGGTTGACCCACGTGGCCGACGAAAAACCGCTTCAAGGGGGCGGTTACCCCCTAGTGGAATCAACAATTTAGCCTCAAAAACCGCTGAATCGTAGCGGTTTTTCGTTGGCCGGACGGGCCCATTCCGGCCCAATTCCGCAAACAGGCGGCCGGTTTCCGGGCGTTGTTGCCCACGCGGCCGCCGGACCGGACGTCGCGCGCCATCGCTACCGGCTGGCCGTTGCGCGGTGCACGGCCTCCCTTGGGAACAGCAGCTCTTTCAGACGCGCGTCCGTGAGCCAGAGCCCGCCCCAGGCGAGCGCCGCGAACAGGATGGGAAAGCAGATGGGGAACCAGCCCGCGCCCGCGCGGACCTGCGACGCCACCGCTCCGCCGAGATAGCCGGTCAGCAGCACCGCTCCGAGGAGTGCCGTGCGCGGGATCATGTACAAAAGGTGCACGCCAGGAGCGCCACGCCGATCCCGGCGATGCTCGATTCGGGGTATCCCATTTGCGCGCTCGCCTGCACGACGAAGGGCGGTTTGACGAGCTTCATGCCGCTATCGAACAGCAAAAAGAGAGCGGCGAGGCCGCGGAGAATGCGGCCGGTCCAAATGCGCGTTCTGGAATGGCTCAGCGTTGGGGACGGCTGGCGGAACTCGCGGGCCGGGGTAGCGATTGCGGTTGTGCTCATTGCGTTGTTTTCTCCTTCTGCTGGTTAGACCTGGAGGCCGGCGGAAAATCATCGGTCCGGACGAAGAAATTTTGCGGCGGGACCGGGTGGGGCGGCTTAAGACCCGAGCGTCAGCGGCAGCCCGAAGGCGGGGAACAGGCTGGTGGTGTCGAGAAAGGAATTCACTCCGGCGATGCGGTCATCCGCCAGCTCCAGCACGATCAAAGCCCAGGCCCGGTAGCCGGCATCCGGGTCCGGCCGGTACTGGGCGAAGGCCGGCGAACCGCAAGCGGCGGTGGGGATGAGGCGCGAGCCCCTGCACCCGCTGCCAATCCCGAGCATCCAGGTGCGCACCGCCTCGGGCCCTTGCAGCCACAGCGAATAGGGCGGCATGCAGAAGGTCGCATCTTGCCGCATCAGGGCCGTCAGAGCGTCGACATCGTACCGCTCGAAAGCCGCCACGTACCGGCTCAAAAGCTCCCGCTGCGATTCGGAGAGCTCCCCGCGATCGGCGGTCTGCGCTTTCGGCAGCGAGGTTCGCGCGCGCTGGAGAGCGCTATTCACGGCGGCAACGGAGGTTTCGAGCATCTCCGCGATCTCCGCCGCGGACAACTCGAGCACATCGCTGAGCAGCAGGATGGCGCGCTGCTTCGGCGGCAGATTCTGCAGAGCGGCGACGAACGCCAGCCGGATGCTCTGGCGCAGGACGGCCTGCCGTCCGGGATCGGCTTCCGGCGGGATGACGCGCGCGTCGGCGATCGGTTCCAGCCAGTGCGAGCCCGGCAATTGCGCCAGGCATTCCAGCGGCGGCGCGCCGGAGGACGGCGAGCCTTCTTCCATGGGACGCGCCCGCCGGCCGCGATCCTTCAGCTCGTCCAGACAAACGTTGGTGGCGATCCGGTAGAGCCACGTTCGCACGGAGGCGCGCCCATCGAACTGGCCGATGCTGCGCCAGGCGCGGAGCATGGTTTCCTGAACGGCATCGTCGGCGTCGAAGGCCGACCCCAGCATCCGGTAGCAATGGCCGGTAAGGGCCGTGCGATGGGCTTCCAGTTGCGCCGCGTCGGGACTCATGCGTTCATATTTTGCCGAGCAGCCGGTCGCAGCCGCGGGCCGCAAGGGCCATCATCGTGAGGGTCGGGTGCTTGTCGCCGGTCGAGGGGAAGGCGTTGCCGCCGAACACGTACAGATTCTCGATATCGTGCGTGCGGCAGCAGGAATCGAGCACTCCCTCGCGCGGGTCGGCGCTCATCCGCGCGGTGCCCACTTCATGAATCGAGCCGCCGAGCGGCCGCCGGGCTCCCGGCTGCGCCGTTCCCCGCGCCTGCGCCATCGCGATATTCGGCGCGCCGCGCTCCATGCCCGGCATGACTTCCCCGCCCGCTTTGCGGAACAATTCCTCGGCCTTTTCCTGGAAATCGGCGATGATCTTGTAGTCGTTATCCGAGTGCGTGAAATGGATCTTCAGCACGGGGATGCCCCAGCGGTCCTTGACCTCCGGGTCGAGCTCCACGCGATTCTCCTTCTGCGCCAGCATCTCCCCGCCAGCAATCCAGACCCGCGCCTGGGCCACATAGCGGCTGCGAATCTCCTTCTTCCATTCCGACCCGTAGCCCGGCACGAACGCCGCGAACGCGGGATACTCCGTCTGGCCGCCGGTCGCGTTCATGACGTAGCCGCGGATGAAATCCTTACGCTGCGATTTCGCGTCGATGTTCTGGAAATTCGGGATCGTGATGCCGGCCGATTTGCCGTCGTCGAGGCGGCTCGGACCGCCCTTCAGAATGGGCAGGATGCCGCTCACGCCGCCGCCGCCGACCTGGTCCATCATGTAATGCCCCAGCGTGCCGCTCGAATTGGCCAGGCCTCCCTTGGCAGATAGCAGCAAAAGACGCGTATTTTCCAGCGTGGAGGCGGCAAGAATGACGTATTTCGCGTCCACATCCACCGATTTCATGGAGTAGCGCTCGATATACGTGACGCCCTGGGCGCGGTTCTCGGAATTCATGCGGACCTGCGCCGCCACCGAGTCCGTGCGCACCTCGAGGTTCCCGGTGCGGCGCGCGACGGGCAGCGTAACCGCCACGGTGTTGAACATCGCGCCGACGTCGCAGCCGTTGACACAGTTGCCGCAATAGTGGCACGGCGGCCGGTTGTTGTGCATGCGCGTCAACTGCGCCAGACGGCGGTGCGTCGAGCGCCACCCCAGCGACTTGGCCGCGGCCGTAAAGATCGATTCGGCGCAGTTTAGCGGCATGGGCGGCAGGAACACGCCGTCGGGAAATTGCGGCAGGCCCTCCAGCGCCGCACTTACCCCGATAAAGCTCTCGACGCGGTCGTAGTAGGGCTTCATATCCGCGTAGCTGACGGCCCAATCCATGCCGTAGCCATCGCGCGAGGCGGCCTTGAATTCGTAATCGGCCATGCGGTCCGAGGCGCGCGCCCAGTGCAGCGTGCGTCCGCCGAGCACGCGCGAGCGGCCCCACCGGTACACCGTCTCGGGCGACGTGGTGTACGGGTTTTCCTCGTTATCGATCATGATGCGGTAATTGCGCTCCGTTCCCGAGTAACGGCGCAGCAGGCCCGGCTTGCCCTGGCCGCGGTAGTCCATCTGGTAGAGGAAGGTGTGATGAAAATCCTTCAGCGGATCGACCGCGCTCCCCGCCTCCAGCATCAGCACCTGCATCCCCGCGCGGGTCAGCTCCATGGCCGCCCAACCGCCGCAGGCGCCCGAGCCCACGATGACCGCATCGTATGTCTTCGCCATGGCTGCCTCCTAGACCCGCTGATGCTCCGGATGCGTGCACGGCGGGAAGCTCTCGTTGTACGAGTTCCCGCGGTAATCCAGCGCCTCGATCATGCCCGCGCGCGACGTATAAAACGCGAAAGCATTCTGCTGCTTGATGAGCCGGTACGCCGTGTAGGCAGGGTGGGTGGCCGTGCGGTCGCGTTCGGGCCGGGCCATTTCTTCGACGAGCGCCGCCCGCGTCCGCGCATCCGCGGCATGAAATCCCGCCGCACGGAGCGCGGCGAGCGCATCCCGCCACTGCTTCTGCGTGGCCGCGGGACTCGCCTGCATCAGAAAATCGATAAACGCGGCGCAGTGCGCCTCCCGCGCGCCGGGCGTTTCGTCGGTGGGGATCAGGATCTCGGTGAATGCCTGAAGGGCCGCGAAATCCTCCGCACCGAAGAACTGCGGCTTGTAGTCGCGCAGCAGCGGCGGTTCAGGCGGAGCCGGCGAATGCCGGTGCCCCTCCTGAGCCCGCAGCCAGACGCCGAGAAATTCCGCTGCGCCCGGCAGCGCCGCGGCCCGCACCGCCAGATCCATCAGTTCGCGGCGGGAAGGAAGGTTGCTCATGATCTTCCGATAATATTACGGCCCGGGGCACGGTGGTTGCCGGGCGCTCTAACGCAGAATGCGGAACAGGTCGGTGTGATCGTCGGTCCAGAGCGCGCCTCGGGCCGTGGCCAGGATCGGGGAAGCAGCCGCCGGAATCCGGCGCCACAGCGCGGGGTCCGGCGACACGAGCACCCAGTCGGCCGGTTCGAGCTGCCGCTGCGGGTCAGGCGGGCTGCGGAACAGCCGCGCTTCGCGGGAATAGAACGCTGCCAGCTGGCGCACGACCACCGAAAGATCCAGGTAGCGGTTGCTCACGTGAACAGCGAGGATTCCGTCCGGCTTCAAGTGGCGGAAGTACAGCGCGAAGGCTTCCTGGGTCAGCAGATGCACCGGGACGGAATCGCCGTTGAAGGCATCCACCGCCAACACGTCGAACCCGTGCCCGGGCTCCCGTTCCAGAGCGAGGCGGGCGTCGCCCTCCACCACGGCAACATCGGGACAGTCGCGCAGGAAGCGGAATTCGGAACGCGCCACCTGAATCACCGCGGGATTGATTTCGTAGAAGCGGTAAGTGTCCCCCGGCCGGCAGTAAGCCGCCAGCGTGCCCGCCCCGAGACCGATCACCCCCACGTTCAGCGCCTTCGAGCCGTAACTGCGGAGCACGATGCCGATGCCCGAATCCGTGCCGTAATAGCCGGTGGGCACACTGCGCTTTTCCGCGGATAAAAACTGCGCGCCGTGCCGGATCGGCCCGTTATCGAGCACTCGCATCGCGCCACCGGGCGAATCTACGTCCTTCACCTCGAGGATGCCGTAAAAATTCCGTTCGCGGTAATGCACGTGCCTCACCATACTTGAGATTTGGGCGACCGCCACCAGCCCCACCGCGGCGGCCGCCGCGAGCCGGACAATGCGCCATAGCGGGAAGCGATAGAGCAGGCCGGTTGCGAGGGCGATCGAGAGTCCGACTCCAATGGGCAGTTCGAGCAGTTCGCGAAACAGCATGGGCGCCACTGCCCCCACCAGCACACCGCCGATTGCTCCGCCGAGCGCCACGGTGACATAGAACGAGGTCAGATGCTTGCCCGCGGCGGGCTTGCGGCGCGCCAACTCCCCATGGCAAAACATGCAGCAGATGAACAGCCCCGCCGAGAAGAGGCCCACCGTCAACTGCAGTTGCTGCACACCTTGATTGGTCGCCGCGATGTTGAACAGCACCCATCCAACCGGGAGCAGGAAGCGGAAGATCGACGGATTGTAAAAGCCGGGCCGGTGGAAGCAGAGGACGAACGTGAGGAGGTAAATGGTGAGTGGCAAAATCCATAGAAACGGAATCGGCGCGACGTGCTGGCTGAGAGTGTTGGAAACCGCCAGCCAGAGGATGCTCGGACACGCGGCCAACCCGATCCACAACGCGCGGGTGGCGCGGTCGGGCGCAACGGCGTCTTTGTCATCCCACGGTGCGGCGTCCGGTCCCGGGCTGCGGAGGCCCAGCCAGGCTGCGGCCGCGGTGAGGGCCACAAACACGACGTAAGCCGCGGACCAAATCGCCGTTTGCTGGCGAATCGAGAGCAGCGGCTCGATCGCCACGGGGTATGCCACGAGCCCGGCCAGCGAGGCCGCATTCGATACGGCGAACAGCCGGTATGCCAGAGAAGTCCCCGCGAAACGCAGACGCCACGACTGAACCAGCGGGCCGGTCGAGCTGAGCAGGAAATACGGCAGCCCTACGAGAGCAATCAGCGTCGCCAGCACGCGTACGGCAGGCGGAAAGGATTCACCGAGGCTCCATCGCGGCGCGAGCGCAATGGGCAGCGCGGTGAGGCTGAGGGCAAGCAGCGAAAAATGCACCGCCATCCGGACGGGCGGCCGCAGCAGTCTCGTCGCGAGGTCGGCGTACACGTATCCCAAGAGCAGGACGACCTGGAAGAACAGCATGGAGGTCGTCCAAACGCCGGCCGCTCCGCCGAACCAGGGCAGCATCTCCCTGGCGATCATCGGCTGCACGAGGAAGAGGAGCAGCGCGCTGAGGAATGCCGTCGCGGCAAAGAGCATGCCTATGATGCTCGCACGTCAGTCTTCAGCCAATCAATTTTCCGCCGGCAGCCGATCGGCGCGAGTGACGACGACCATCTCGACCCGCCCTTTCCCCGGCTCGAGCCGCAGCCCCAGTTGCGACGGCAAGGCGTTGAACATCGAAAGCCCCGGGTCGGAGAGTACTGGCGCGGCGCGCGATTCGATCGCATCCGGCGGCGGCCCGTTCCTCGGAATCATTCCGCCCGCGCTTTCCAGGCTCCAGGCGAGCGTGAAGTCATACAGGCCTGCGAGGCCCGTCCGGTCCACGACGGCCCGGTTCACGACGGCGTTCAGCCGGTCCGCCAGTTGCTCCATGCTCTCGCGCCGCGCCCACAGCTTGTAGAGGATCCCGTCCGGCCCGGCTACCACGACCTCATAGCTCCGCGGCACGTGCGCCCCCGGCGGAAGATCCGGCAGCCCATCCGCGCCCGCCACCAGTCGGGGCGCCGGGTCGCCGCTGGCGGCGCTATCACCCGCCGATTTCGCGAGTTTCGGCCCGTTCTTCGCCACCACGAGGGAATAGATTGGCAGCTCTCGCGTTTCCAAACGGACTTCCATCCGGAGCCGCGCCGCGAGCAGCGTTCGCAGCATCGCCGCCACCTGCTGCCCGGTGGCGCCCGCCGGAACCTTGGCGGCAATCTCGTAGCGCTGTGTGTCCATCCATCCCGGACCGGATACCTGATACTCCTTCACGCCGTAGGCGCGCATCACGAGCGCTTTCAGCGTCGCCGCTCCGCTCAACTGCCCCGGCGAACCCGTGCCGGGCCCGCCATGCAATTGCGGGAGCCCGGTCCGCCCCGGCGCGACAGCCTTCAGCGAGGCCGCTTCGAACGCCGGGGCGCCGGGCCGCTCCTGCGTGAAGCACGCGAAAGCGATCGCCAGCAGCAGACCGGGAAATTTCATACGAAGAGGTTACTACGAAGCGACTCGTAATTCAATCAGGCCAGCGCTTATCCGTTTCGGAGGCACTGCGGCCCGTGGCCAGCATCCGCGGCGCCCGTTTCCGGCCCCTTGCGGGCGTCCTCCGCCGGCGCTATGCTCCGGGCATGAGAGAATGCATCGTTTGTACTTTGGTTCTCTTGTGCAGCCTGACGGCGTGGGCACAGACCCCGTCGGGCTGGAAGACGGTGAAGGACGCCAAGTCCACCTGCCAGATCTCGGTTCCGCCCGATTGGGTTCCTCTCGGGGAGAATAACGGGGCCGCCGTCTTCCACGATTCCAGCACCGCCATCGCGGTCGTCACCAGCCAACCCGGACAGGAGTTCAAGCCGCTGACCGCCGGGTTCATCAAGAGCATGGGGCTTCCCAAGGAAAAGCTGTTCGAGAACACCGCCAAGCGCATCTTCTACCAGGACCAGACCTCGCGCGGCCCCGACGATACCAACGCCTTCAGCACCAGCGTGCCGTCGAAGAACGGGACCTGCAGTTGTCACGTCGCGGTGCTGCCTACGATTGAGGAGGACACCGCCAAGAAGATTGCCACGAGCCTGGCGCCGGTGCCGCAAACGTAGCGGACAGCGGTTATCGTCCGCCGGCGAGCCGTAGCGCGTACAGCGTATCGCCGGCGCCGACGATCAGATACTGCCGGCCGTCCAGCATGTAAGTGGAGGGGCCGTTGCTCACCGGCTGCGTGAGCCGCTGGTGCCAGAGCGGCTTGCCGTCGGCCGGATCGAAGGCCACGAGTTCCCCGGAATCGCCGGTGAACAGCAGTTTGCCGGCCGTGGTGAGCACACCGCCGCTCATGCCGCCGCGGGTCTCCGGACCGTGCTCGTGCTTCCAGCGGATCGCGCCGGTGCGCACGTCCATCGCGAGCAGCGCCGAGTGCACATCGAAGTTCCCGCCGCCGCCGCCGGCGTAGCCCTCGGGGTGATCCGACGTGTCGTACAGGTAAGCAAGCCCGTAGCCCAGCGACGCATTGAAGTAGAACAGCCCGGTTTCCGGATCGTAGCTCGGCGGCGGCCAGTTGGTGGCGCCCATGGCCGGCATGTCGATCATCGAGCCATCCACTTTCGGCTCCTTCGCCGGGTTCGGGATGGGCTGACCTTTGGCGTCGACCCCCAGCGCCCAGTTGCCGGTCCCCGCGAACGGCTTGGACACCAGGTTCTTGCCGTCGGTCCGGTCGAGCACGAAAAACCAGCCGGCGCGCGCGGCCTGCGCCAGCAGTTTGCGCGGCCGGCCGTCGATGGTGGCGTCGAAGAGCACCGGCGTCTCGACGTTATCCCAATCGTGGGTGTCATGCGGCGAAGCCTGGAAATACCAGACCAGCTTGCCGGTGTCGGGATTCAGCGCCACAATGGATGCCGTCCACAGATTGGCGCCCTTCCGGCTCTGGCCGGCAAACACCGGGTTTGCGTTGCCCGTGCCCCAATAGATGAGATTGAGCTCGGGGTCGTACGTGCCCGGCATCCACGTCATGCCGCCGCCGTGGTGCATGGCATCCTCGTTCGGCCAGGTCTCCGAGCCAGGGTCGCCCATCTTCTCCGGCGTGGTGTACCAGCGCCACTGGAGATCGCCGGTCTCGGGATCGCGCGATTCCAGGTAGCCGCGCACGTCCATGGCGTCCCCGCCGACGCCGATCAGGATGTGATTCTTTACCACCAGAGGCGCCATCGTGGTGAAGTATTGCAGCTTCTCATCGGCGATCTTCTTCCTCCAGCGCTCCTTGCCGGTGCGGGCCTCGAGCGAGATGAACCAGCCGTCCGGGCTGACGAAGAAGAGCCAGTCCCGGTACATGCCGACGCCCCTCTGCCCGATCAGGTGCCCGCCCTTGTCCTCGAACCCGTATTGCCAGATCGGTTCGCCGGTGCGGGCGTTGACGGCAAAGATGTGGTCCGGGATGGTGAAGTAGAGGATGCCGTCCACCATCAGCGGAGTGGATTTGATGGTCGGACCGCCGACGCCGCGTTGCGGTCCCACGGGCACACGGTACATCCACTCGATCTTCAGCCGGTCGATATTCGAGCGGTCGATCTGGTTGAGAGCGCTGTAGCGGCGCCCGGAGTAATCGCCGTTATAAGTCGGCCAGATATCCGCCGGCTGGCGGAAGAGGGTGAGGGCGGCCGGATCGAGCCCCTGCCCGTGCAGCGCGCCCGCGGCCAGAGCCGCCGCCAGGATGCATGCGCAGTATCTCATTTCAGTGTCTCCAGGTAAGCCGTCACGTCGTGAATCTCGGCATCGGTGTACTTGGGCAGGAGAGCGCGATGGCCGGCGAGGCGGTCTTCGAGCTCCACCTTGACTGTGGCGCGTGGCCAGTAATGATAGCCGCCCGCCGCATCCACCAGCGAAACATCGAAATCGGTCAGGCTCCGGATCGTGCCCGCGATGATTTCGCCGGATGCCGTCGTGACCTTGGCTTTTGCGGGGCCGGGCGTCGCGGGCCACAGAAAGCGCGCCTGCATGGCCGCCGCCTGCGGAAATCTGCGCCCAATACCCGCCAGGTCGCCCGAAGGCGAATGACAGTTGGCGCATCCGCCCGCGCCCCGGAAGAACTCTTCGCCGCGCCTGGCATTCCCGCTGGTCTGACTGCGCAGTCCGGCGTAAGTGGTATTGTAAGTGCCCCGGTTGGCCGCCAGTTCCACCTGCAAATGAAGATACTCCGCGATATTGTAAACGTCATCCGCGCTGAGGTTCGGGAACGCCGGCATGCCCGCCTGGGGCCGTCCATTGCGGACCAGCGGCCCGATCGCTTCGCCCTTCTCATCGTGGAGCACGACGACCGAGCGCACCAGGCTGGGGGCCTGGCCGCCGCGGCCGCTTTCGCCATGGCAGGCGGCGCAATTCTCGCGGTAGAGGGGCTCGCCCTTCCTGGCCGCCGCCTCGTCCGGAGCCGGCCCCAGCCCCAGGAACTCGCGCAGGTTCCGGCCGCCGCCCCGCCCTCCGCGCCCGCCGCCGCGGCCGGCCTGTGCGCCCCCGGCCTCTTCCTGAGCCTGCGCCGGAGGCGCCGCGAGCAGCGCCAGAATCGCGCAACCGGCGAGAATCCATTTCGGAGACATCGTGCCCTCCTGTAAGACCTGCGCCGGCCATGCCCGCGCATAGGGACCATAGTACGCCATCTCGCGGCCTCGTTTGGCCTCGATCGGGCGCAGCGGCCCGGGACGGGCGCTTCGACAGGCCGGCGGCGCACCGCAAAGATCGCTTCGCGCATCGCACTTGCCTGGTCAGCCTGGAAGCGGGCCAACGCCGCGTACAGCGTGCCGGTGCCGGGCATCCTGGCCGGCATAGGCGAATAACGTACGAAGTACTAGGATTTTTACCCGCTACTCACAAAATCCGTGTACACTGGTGTTTCCTGCATTATGAGCATGAAGGAACCGGTCCGGTGTCCGAAATGCGCATCCACCGATGTGCGGTACTCGTACACACAAACCACGTGGGACCTGATCCTGGATCTGCTGTTCTCCATGGACGCGTTCCGTTGCCGCTCTTGCCGCCATCGCTTCCATAAATTCGATCCCGGCGACGATGCCGCGGAAACCGAAAACGCCATCCAGGAAACCAAGAGCGTCAAGCCGGCGCAGCAGCACGAGTAGGCCACATCCCGCGTTCGTTGTACCCTGATAGCAGTGTCCCCCGGTAAGCCGAAAGGCAAAGCCTCCGCTCACCTGAAGAGCGCCCTGCCGCTGCTGAAGGAACTGGTTCGCCCCCGCCGCAAACTGCTGGCGCTGGGATTCCTCCTCATGCTGATCAACCGGGGCGCGGGGCTGGTGCTGCCGGGCTCCACGCGGTACCTGATCGACAATATCATCCTCAAGCACCAGGTTTGGCTGCTCAAGCCGCTGGTGCTGGCCGTGCTCTGCGCCACGTTGATCCAGGGCGCTACCTCCTTCACCCTTACCCAACTGCTTTCGAAGGAAGCGCAGCGGCTGATCGCCGAACTGCGCCGCAAGGTCCAGGAGCACGTGGGCCGGCTGCCGGTGGCCTATTACGACACCAACAAGAGCGGTGTGCTGGTCTCCCGCATCATGACGGACGTGGAAGGCGTCCGCAACCTGGTGGGCACGGGCCTCGTGGAATTTGTGGGCGGGCTTCTGACCGCGCTCTTCTCCCTCATTTTTCTGCTGCGCATCAGCGCGCTGCTCACCAGCATCGCTCTGCTGTTCATTGGGCTGTTCGCATTCGCATTGAACAAGGCGTTCCGCCGCATCCGCCCCATCTTTCGCGAGCGCGGGAAGATCAACGCGGAGGTGACCGGCCGGTTGACCGAGTCGCTCTCCGGTGTGCGCGTAGTGAAAGGCTACCACGCCGAGGCGCAGGAAGCCGAGGTGTTCTCCGCCGGGGTCGGGCGGCTGCTCGATAACGTCATCCGCTCCCTCACCGCCATCTCCCTGATGAGCCTTTCCGCGACCACCCTGATGGGTGTCGTGGGCGCTACAGTCATGTATCTGGGCGCGCGCCAGATCCTGGCCGGCACGCTGACGATCGGCGGCTTCATGACGTTTACCGCGTTCCTGGCCTTTCTGGTGGCGCCGATGTTCCAGATCGTGGGCATCGGAACGCAGATCACCGAAGCGCTGGCGGGCCTGGACCGCACGCAGGAAGTGCTGCACGAAAAACCGGAGGATGAAGACCCGCGCCGCAAGGCCGTGCCCGGTCCGATCCAGGGCCTCGTGCAATTCTGCGGCGTCCACTTCGCTTACGAACCGGGCAAGCCCGTGCTGCACGAGATCAGCTTCGACGCACTACCCGGCACGGTGACCGCGCTGGTCGGCCCGTCGGGATCGGGCAAGTCGACGATCATCAGCCTCATCGCCGCCTTCCATGAGCCGGTTCAGGGATCCATTCTCGTGGATGGCGCGGATCTCTCCACGATGCGGCTGGACGCGTACCGGACACAGCTCGGCGTGGTCCTGCAGGACACGTTCCTGTTCGACGGCAGCATTCGCGAAAATGTCGCGTTTGCGCGCCCCGGCGCCAGCGAGGCGGAGATTCTGGAGGCCTGCCGCATTGCCCGCGTGGACGAATTCGCCGAGCGCTTCGAGCAGAAGTACGACACCATTGTCGGAGAGCGCGGCGTGAAGCTCTCCGGCGGGCAGCGCCAGCGGGTTTCGATCGCCCGCGCGATTCTCGCCAACCCGCGCATCCTGATCCTCGATGAAGCGACTTCCAGCCTGGACAGCGAATCGGAAGCCGCGATTCAGGAAGGGCTGGCCTATCTGATGAAAGGGCGGACCACCTTCGTGATCGCGCACCGGCTCTCGACGATCCGGCGCGCCGATCAGATCCTGGTGGTCGAAGACGGACGCATCGTGGAGCGCGGCACGCACCAGACACTCTATGATTTGCGCGGCCGCTACTACGATCTCTACACCCGCCAGCACGGCATCGACGCCAACCTGTTCCTTGCGCCGGGCGAGGGGGACAGCATCCCCGAAAACGCGCAGCAACCGCGCACGGGATCTGCGGCCGCGCCCACGGCGGCTTCGATCCTGCGCGGCGGCATCGCATAGCCACGCGGCGCTCAGGCGAGGTGTACGACGAAATAGGGCTGGCCGGCCAGGTCGCGCGCCAGGCCCGGATAGAGCCACGCGCCCCTGGCATGGCGCAGCTCGAAATAATACTGGAGCGAGAACGGCGAATCGGTGTATTCCTCGGGAATCCCGGCGCGCCACGTGGAGCCGCTGAGCGCCATCGGCGCCGATTGCCAGCGTTCCGCCTGGTTCACGTGCCGGTACCAGAGGCGGACCGATGTGAGGGCCGGTCCGGAAATCTGGATCGGCAGCGGCTGCTTCGGCCGGAAGGACCGGGGCGGCGTGTGGCTCATGGCGGGAAGAGGCGGCGCGGAGCCGCCGAGGACTTCACGGATCGCTGCGCGGGTTTTCGGATCGGCGCTTTCTTTGGCGGATGCGAGGGCGGATGCGAGACGGCTTTCAAGGAGCCGGATATCGGCGTCGATGGCGGGAAGGCGGTCGAGCCAGTGGCCGCGCAGCCAGGGGAGTTCGCCGAACGTGACATCCGGCGCGTAAACGTCCTTGGCGGCTGCCGCGAGCGCGGCCCAGGCATCGCGAGCCTTGCGGTATTGCCCGATCGCCGCTTCCAGGGCGGCGCGGTCGCCGGTGCGCTCGTGGATGCCGTAGAGCGCGGCGGCCCGGAATTTGGCGGCGAAGAAGCGGCCGAGGCCGGCCTGGATGGCGACATCGGGCGAAACCGGCGGCGCAGCGGCAGCGGCCAGCCGATCGAGCCAGCCGGCCACCTCGATGGGCGAATATTTGGCGCTGCGTTCGCCCGAAAGCAATTCATCGGCGAAATCGTTGATGCGCGAGAAGAGCTGCGGATCGAGCGGGCTGGTGTTCCCGAACGTGCGGGGCGATGGCGTATCCGTGTATTCGGTTCGCGCGGGCTCGGTCAGCGACTGGTTCGTGTACATCTCGGGCCAATAGTTGTTGTTCGCGGCAGAGGGGAGGTGGGCGGTGGTGATGAGCGGCAGAATGCGGCTGGCGGCGGCCAATTGCGGCGCCACCTGCACGGGCGTGTCCGGATTTTCCAGCTTACGGCCCCAGACGCGATACCAGTCGGCGTACTTCTCCCAATCCCAGCGCCGCTGGCGCTTCGGATCGGCGAAGGCGCAGCGCCCGCCGGCGAGCCCCGATCCGCGGCGGCCTTTGAAGGAAAGCGGCTCCATCAACTCGACACCGCACGAGCCCTCGAACTGGAACGCCCGCGCGTAGGCGGCGGCAAAGACCGGATCGGCCCACAGGAGGAGCCGCTGGGTGCCGGGCCAGATGCGCCAGAGCACGTCATACTTGCGGCCGGCGCGGAGGAGGTCCGCGTAACCGTAGCGCGTGAAACTGCGGGAGCCGGTGCTGAGGGCCATCAGGCCGCTATCGCGATGCCCTTCGCGCGGGCGCTCCTGCTCCCGGATTTCCGCCTGATGGTAGGGCAGGCCCATGTGCTCGGCCCAGAACTTGGGGGATACCTGGACCGGCATGCCGGTGGCCATGGCGAGATCGATCATGCGCTGGTCGATGCCCTTGGCGTGCAGGTCGATTCCGATCGTGCGGCCAGCCTGCGTGACGCCTTCGAAGACCGTGCGCCAGAACTCGTAGCTTCCCTCCGCCACTCCGCTTTCGCCATGAATGCGGAACGTGACGCCGCGGATCTCCGGACAGGAGCGCAGCAATAGCGCGAGAGCCTCGCGGCAGTACGGAGCGTGGCTCGAGTGATCGAGCCCTTCGATGGTGTAACTCGCCCTGGGACTGTTCTCCCATTCATAGCCATGCATCCATATACCGAGCTGAAACTCGAGACCCTGACCGGCCGCCGCCTGCGCGATGAAGCGCAGGGTTTCGAGGTTGCGCTCGCGCTCGGCATCGGACAATTGCTTGACGCGTACCCCGGAGCCCGGCACGTTGACCAGGAACGGGTAAGCGAACAGGAAATACGCATCGCTGACGTCGCGTAGAAAGTCGTACCCGATTCCGAGGGCGAGCTGGAAGCGGGTGAATCGATTTACCTTCAACATCTCCAGATAGCGCGGCCACATATCGCGGTCGTAAAACCAGGATTTGTCTTCGGTCTCACTTACAAAAAGCCGCATGGCTCCGCGCACCCGATTGGCCGGAGGTACCATATCGTTTGGGGCCGCGGCAGCGTCGGAGCCGCTGGCACAGTGCCGCGCCGCAGCCAGCGCCGCCGGGGAGATCAGAAAATCGCGCCGTTTCACAGTGCGATTGTACTCTCCTGAAAGCTGGAAGCGCTAACCGGTGTTCACATGCACACAGTTGACCAACGTAATCCGCAAGGTTCCCTACATTACCAGCGTTCTAAGGTGCTAAGCTAGACCGAACAGTATGTCCGACGTCCGAATCCTGATCGTCGACGATGAAGCCACGATCCGCGCCTTGCTGAAGTGCGCCGTGGCGGGTCCGGGCGTCGATTTGTTCGAGGCCGATTCTGCGGAGCGCGCCCTGGAGATGGCCGTTCTGCACGCGCCATTCGATCTGGTGATTACCGACATCCTGATGCCCGGAATGGATGGAGTGGAACTGGCCGCGCGGATGCGTCAGCAGGGATACGCTGGCAAGTTTCTCTTTATCTCCGGTTTCTGCGATCTGCAGAGCCTCGAGAAGCGCATTCGGGGATTTCACGCCCGCTTTCTGGCGAAGCCGTTTTCCATTCCCGAACTGGTGCGCATGGTGCGGATCCTGCTCGGCGAACGGAACGTGCAGCCGCTTCGCATGCCGGCTCCGCGGCACAAGCGCGCGGTGCGTTGACCCGGTCCAGGCGGCCGCACAGCGGTCCGCGGCGCGCTATCGTGGAGAGATGCTCCGAGCCCTCATCCTCACCGGCGTGCTGCTGCCTTCGCTGTCTGCCCAGACGCCGCGTGTGCTGGCCTGGGCCGATACTCTCACCGGGTACCAGCACGATTCGATCTCGCACGCCCTGGCCGTTATGGAACGACTGGGCCGCGAATCGCGCTCGTACCAAATGGATATCCGCACAGACTCGCAGTGGATCACCCGGCAACCAGTCGCCGCGCCGGCGCTCCACGCGCACAACCTGAACGACTTTCAGGCCATCTTCTTCTTCGGCACCGGAGACAACCTGTCGCCGCAGCAGAAAAAGGACCTGATCGCGTTCATTCATGATGAGGGCAAGGGGTTCGTCGGCGCGCACACGGGCGATGACGCGTTTTTCGACTGGCCGGAGTTTGCAGAGATGATCGGCGGCTGGTTCGAGAACCATCCCTGGGGCGTTTTCGATGCTCCGGTGGTGGTGGAGGATGCCGCGTTTCCCGCGATGAAAGCGTTCGCCCAGCGCTTCACGATCCGCGACGAAATCTACCAGCACAAGAATTTCTCGCGCGACCGGGTCCACGTGCTCGCGAGCCTGGATGCCTCCCAGCTCGATTACAGCAAGCCCGGAATTCACCAGCAACACGATTTCCCGGTAGCCTGGACCAAGACCTATGGAAAGGGCCGGGTCTTCTATTCGACCTTCGGCCATGCAGCGGAAACGTGGGACGATCCGCGCGTGCAGCAGATGTATCTGGAGGCGATCCGGTGGGTCCTCCCGCCAGCATCGCAGCGCCCGTGAGGGCTCGCGTGACGCAGGCCCTCGGCCTGCGTCACAGATCGCTGCGCCCGTGTGCGGGTTAGCTAGCCGAGGTGTTGGCGGCGACGAGTTGAGTGTTGGCGGTGGTCCAGATGCCGCTGATGCTGCCGCCGGCGCCAATGAACAACGCGGCGGAAGCCAGAGCCACGAAGGCCATCAGAAGGGTGTATTCGATCAGGTCCTGGCCCTGTTCATCGTTCCAAAATGCCAGTACCGGTGTCGCGACTTTGTGCAAGAAATTCGTCATTTCAAATTCTCCGGTCTACAAGATTCATGGCGCTTGAAAGTAGAAATATCACGAATCGCGCATACTACCCAAGCATAGAATTGAGCCATGCCGGAGGTTAATAACGGCTTGCAAACCACGGCAGCTAACAAGAGTTATGATGCCGGCTTCAACTTGGCCAGGAGCTTGCCGAGCGTCTTCACCGCCTGATCGATTTCCTTCTCGGTGATCGTATAGGCCGGCAGCATGCGCAGGACGGTCTCGTGGGTGCAGTTGATGAGAAGGCCCTCGGCAATCGCATCGAGCACCACCTGCTTGCCCGGAACCTCCAGCTCGAGGCCCAGCATCAGGCCGAAGCCGCGCACTTCCTTGATCACCGAATGCTTCCGCGCCAGCTCATTGAGCGAAACATGAAAATACCCGCCCGTGCGCTGGATCGCCGGCAGCAGCTCGTCCAGAATCTCCAGGAACTCCAACCCCACGCGGCAGGCCAGCGGACCGCCGCCGAACGTGCTGCCGTGCATGCCCGGTTTGATCGCGGCAGCGGCGCGCTCGTTCGCCACGATAAAGCCGAGCGGCAGCCCGCAGGCCACCGGCTTGGCAGCCACCATCACATCGGGCAGGACCACCGGCGACGAGCGCTGATACGCGAAGTACGTGCCCGGCCGGCCCACGCCGCACTGGGTTTCATCGGCAATCAGCAGGGCGTCGTACCGGTCGGCCAGTTCGCGCGCCTTCACGGCGAATTCGTGGCTGATGGGATAAATTCCGCCCTCGCCCTGGATCAGCTCCATCACGATGCCCGCGGTGCGTTCGCCCGCCGCGGCTTCGAGCGCGGCCACGTCGTTGGCCGGGACGAATTTGACGCCCGGGACGAGCGGCTCGAAATCCTGCCGGTACTTGGCCTGCCCGGTCACGGAAAGCGCCCCCATGGTGCGGCCATGGAAGGAATTTTCGAGCGCGATCAGCTCGTATTTTTCGGGATGCCGCGCGCGCCCGTGGGAGTGGGCCATTTTTAGCGCGCCTTCGATCGCTTCCGTGCCGGAATTGGCGAAGAAGGTGCGGTCGAGGCCGCTGATTTTCGCCAGGCGCTCCGCCAGCCGTCCCTGATATTCGTGGTAGTAGAGGTTGGAGGTGTGGATCAGCAGCCCGGCCTGCTCCTTGATGACCTTCGTGATACGCGGATGAGCGTGGCCGAGGGCGCTCACGCCGATGCCCGTAATCAGATCCAGATAGCGGCGCCCTTCCAGATCGTACGCGTAGCAGCCTTTGCCGCGGCTCAATACCAGCGGATAACGGGCATAATTCTGCAACAGGTGCTGCTTTTCGAGGTCGATCACCGCTTGGGCGGCCGAATCGACGGTGGGAGGGGCGCTCGACATTTTTTCATGGTATCGCACGCCATGTTTTGCGTGATAGCGTATAGAGCCATGCTGAGCTATGCCGCGGGCCCCGAAGTCCCGCTCATCGAGCAGCCGGCCGGCGCCATGCTCGCCTCCACCGCCGCGCGCTTCGGCGAGCGCGAGGCCCTGGTCGCGTGCCACCAGAAGATCCGCCTCACGTGGCGCGAACTCGACCGGGCGGTGGGCGCGGTGGCGCGCGGCCTGCGCGGTCTCGGGCTGGCGACCGGCGACCGCGCCGGCGTCTGGGCGGCCAATTGTGCCGAGTGGGTCCTGCTGCAGTTCGCCTGCGCGCGGGCGCAGGTGGTGCTCGTCAACGTCAACCCCGCGTACCGTTCGCATGAACTCCGCTACGTCCTCCAGCGCTCGCGCATGCGCGCGTTGTTTCTCCACGACGCCGATGAACGCGGCGACTACCGCGCCATCCTCGCGGAAGCGCGCGACGGGCAGCAGATCGCGCTCGAACACGTAATCGGGCTGGGCGGACCGGAGTGGCGCTCGATGATCGGCGCTCCGGGCGAACTGCCGCAGGCCCCGGCCGATCGACACGACGTGGTCAACATGCAGTACACTTCCGGAACCACCGGCGCGCCGAAAGGCGTGCTGCTGACTCATCACAATGTCCTGAATAACGCCCTGCTGACCGCGCAACGCCTTGCCGCGACGGAGCGGGACCGCATCTGCGTCCCGGTGCCCCTCTACCACTGCTTCGGCTGCGTGATCGGCTCCCTGGTTTCGCTGGTCACGGGCGCCGCCATGATCCTGCCCGCCGCACGCTTCGATGCGCTTTCTACGCTGCGCGCCATCGAGAGCGAGCGCGCCACGGTCATCTATGGCGTGCCCGCGATGTTCATCGCGGAGCTGGAGCATCCGCAATTCGCCGGTTTCGATCTGCGGCCGCTGCGCACCGGCATCATGGCCGGAGCGCCGTGCCCGATCGAAGTCATGAAGCGCGTGGTCTCGGACATGCACTGCGCCGGGATGACCATCGCGTACGGACAGACCGAGAGTTCTCCGGTCATCACGATGTCGCGCGCGGATGACGGCCTGGAGCGGCGCGTAACGACGGTGGGCAGCGTGCTGCCCGCGACGGAGCTGAAGATCGTCTCGGCGGCCGGCGAAACGGTTCCAGTGGGCGAACAGGGCGAGCTGTGCACGCGCGGCTACCTGGTGATGAAGGGCTACGATGGCGACCCGGAGGCCACCGCCCGCGCTGTCGACGGCGAGGGCTGGCTGCGCACCGGCGACCTCGCCACCATGCGGGAAGACGGCTACGTCAAGATCACCGGCCGGGCCAAGGACATGATCATTCGCGGCGGCGAGAACATCTCACCGCGGGAAATCGAGGAATTCCTGCACACGCATCCGAAGATCGCCGAGGTGCAGGTCGTGGGCGTGCCGGACGCCAGGATGGGGGAGGCCGTCGCCGCGTGGGTGCGGCTGCGGGCCGGGGAAGCGCTGACCGCCGAGGAAATCTGCGATTTCTGCCGCGGCCGCATCGCGCATTTCAAAATTCCGCACTACATCCGTTTCGTGGACGCATTTCCCATGACGGTCACGGGGAAAATCCAGAAATTCCGCATGCGCGAACAGGAAATCGCCGAGCGGGGGCTCCAGACCGAGGCGACAGCGTGATCGCTCAAAACGTAAGCCGGATCTGGCTCTCCAGGCGCCGGTTATTCGCATTCTCGTAAAAGCCTTCGCCGTTCGGCCCGCCCGCCACCTGGTTGGCGAATCCGAAATAGGGCGAGGTGATGTTGCCGACGATCGGGCCGGGGTTGGTGTGATTCAACAGATTGCGGATCGAAAGGCCGATCGAAAGATTGAAACGGTGGGAAGTCGAAGGCGAGCCGATTAAGCCCCCGAGCCCGCGGCCGGATGCGGCCGCCACCGTGTTGGCCGGAGCCGGCCCGCCGGACGATGCCGATCCGCCGCGCTCGGCGCCGAAGCCGATCGTCTTGGCAATGCGCAGGTTGACAGAAATCTGCCCCGGCCCGCGGCCGTAGTTTCGGGAGAGCAGCCGCTCGCCCGGAGAGGGATTGGGATCGAGCAGGCCATAGGACGTTTGGATCAGGCCGGGCTTGCTCGGATCGGTCGCGAACCCGGGACGGGCATTGAACAGCGTGGTGCCGTAGGGGTCGGTACCGGACGTGATATCGAACGGCGCGCCGGTCTGCGCCACGGCGAACGGGCTGATCCGGATATTCCCGCGCAGGTTGATGGAGCCGCCCGCGGTAACGCGGTGGTGCACGTCCGTCGCGGCCGGCCCGTATTCGCCGCTGAAGTTGTACGGGTTGGCGGGAAACGTGTTGATGCCGTCCGTGTTGCTCATGGCGCGGTTGAAGACATAAAAGCCGAAAAGCGAAAGCCCGGCATTCAGCTTGGCATTGAGGTTCGCGATTACCTGGTTCTGGTTGTAGATGCCGGAGGATTCCATCAGGAACACCGGCCCGGGGCGGCCCTGCGGATAGAGTCCGCTCCCCGGCAGCGGCGCGTTGATATCCTCCGAGCGCAGCATGTGCATCCCGTGGGAATTCGTGTATGTGACCGCGAGCGTGGTGTTGTGCGGCAACTGGCGTTCCAGCGTGACCGCCGATTGCATGATGTACGGCGCGCGCAGCGTCGCGCTGAGCTTCTCAATCACCTGCGTGGATTGAAACGCCCCGAGCGCCGAAGGCGCGGGAACGGTGGGGTAGAAATCCGGGCTGGTGATGACGTACTGCTGCTGCACGACGCCGTTGAACCGTTCCGCGGTCAGGATGTTGGAGAGCCCAAACCGGTCGTAGAAGATGCCGAACCCGGCGCGCACCACGGTCTTCGCGCGCTGTTTGCCGCCGCCGGGCGCCCAGGCCACCGCCAGCCGCGGCGACCAGTCCGCGCGATCGTGAATGTTGTTCTGCGCTTCGTAGCGCAGCCCATAGCTGAGCGTCACGTTCGGCCGCGCCTTCCATTCGTCGCCCGCGAAGACGCCGGCGTCGAACTGGCTCACCGACAGATTCGCCTGCCCCGCGTTGAGGCTGAACTGGGTGGCCCCGCCGCCCAGGGCGCGGATCTCGGCCGGCGTGTCACCAAGGCTCGCGAAGAGCAGCGTGCGCCGGTAGCGCTCGATCGAGTCGATGGGCACGAGCACCGGCTGGCCGCCCGCGTCGACCACCGGCTGATTCGCCGCGTCCAGCTCCGGCGCGAGGCCGCCGCCCGCGAACGTGAACGTCCCGTTGAAATTCTGCGGCGCGGTATTGGCGTCCGTTTGCCCGCGCAGCCGCACGCCGAAGCGCAGCGAATGCGTGCCCCGCACCATGGACGTGTAATTCTGCAGCTCGTAGCTGTTCTGGGTATCGAACGTGTGCCCCACCGTCGATCCGCCGCCCGTGAACGAGCCGAGCACCTGGATGGCGGGATCGGCGCTGTTGGCGATCGATTGCGTAGCACTGCGGTAATACTGGAAGCGCGTTTCGTTCACCGTCGAGCCCAGCACCATGGTGTCCGCCGCCTGCACGAGCTGATTCGTGAATTGCGAATGGTAGCCGGTCGAGACCAGGTTGAAGCCGCCGATTCCGTTATCGCGCACGTCGGAGTGCGTGATCCCGTAGCGCAGCATCAGGGTGTTCTTGGCGTTGAGCTGGTAGTCGATGCGCGGCGTCAGCCTGGTGAAACGGCCGGGCGTCGTGAAAGCGCCGGCCAGCGGCGTGAGCGCCAGAGTCTGCGGGTTCACCGTGACGGCGTTATAGATGGAGCCGTTGTCCACCATGTTGCGCTGCGCGTCGACGGTCCAGGAGGCGTTCTTCGCCAGCGGTCCGCCGGCGCTGCCCTCGAATTCATTGAGCAGGAACGGAGCTTTCTCCGGCGAGTAGGGATTGCGACTGTTCCAGAAATCGTTGGCGAAGTTCCAGTTGGCCTGGCCGTGCAGCTTGTCGGTGCCGGGCTTGGTAAAAATCTCGATCTTGCCATAGCCGAGCTTGTCGTACTCCGGCGAAAACGGATTCTGGTTGATGCGGATTTCCCGGATCGATTGCTTGGGCGGCAGCTCGCCGCCGCTGAAGCCATCGACGAAAATCGAGCCGCCGCTTGGTCCCGCGGCCGGACCGGCCAGCGCCTGCAGGTCCGCGGCGAGGTCGTCGGGATCGTCCGAGAGCGCGTCGAGGTCCGTACCGCTGATGACCAGCGCGCTCGCGTTATTGGCCGCATCGGTGCTCACCATGGGCCCGGCGTTCTCCTGTACGGTGACCTTCTGCTCCATCGACGCGACGCGCAGTACCAGGTCGAACGTATGGACACCCGCCCGCACCGCGACGCGCTGCGGATCCTGCGCGAGCCCGGGCGCCGACGCCTGCACCGTGTAGTTGCCGGCGGCGAGACCGGAGAAGCTGTACGCGCCCGTGTTGTCCGCGGCGGCCGTCCTGGCGCCACCTGGCCCCTTCAACGTCACCGTGGCCGCCGGCACAATTGCGCCGCTTTCGTCGGTGACCTTACCGCGCAGCGAGCCGGTTTGAGCAAGCAGAGGAAGGGCAAGGAAAAACAGCAGACAACGGGATCCGGACATTGTTTCTTTATTATGTGGCGAAGCGGATGAACAGAGGATGAACCGGGCTACACTTCCACCGCGCGCGCCAGCCGCACCGCGGGATGTTCCTTCAATTGCGCCAGCACAGTCTCGGGCGCCGCGCCGTCGATGGCCACCACGGCCACGGCATCGAGCGGCGCGCCGGAGCTCGGCGCCGCATCTCGCCTGCCCAGCGAGAAATTCGCGATGTTGATGCCATTCCGGCCGAGCACCGTGCCCACGTGTCCGATCACACCCGGCACGTCCTGGTTCTGCATGAAGATCAGGAAGCCGCCCAGCGGCGCCTCGCAGGGGATGCCGTTGACCAGCGTCAACCGCGGCTTGTCGAGGAACACCGCGCCCTCGACGGTCGTAACGCCGCAATCGGTCTCGAGATCGATACGGATCGTATCGGTGTACACCGAGCGCTTCTCGTGCGCCTCCACCACGTCCCAGCCGCGCTGCCCGGCCAGTTGCATGGCATTCACCAGGTTCACCTTGCCGGCTGTGGAGCGGCGCAGCGCTCCGGCCAGGCCCGCATTGCGCAGCAGGTTCGTGTTGTGATCGGCGATATTGCCGAGATACGTCAGCCGCACCGCGCGCGGCTGGCCCGCCGCGATATGGGCCGCGAAGTTCCCGAGCCGCTCGGCCAACGCCACATAGGGACCGAGCGCACGGTATTGTTCCGGCGTCAGCGCCGGCATATTCACGGCGTGGATCGCTACGCCGCTCGTAAGGTACTCCACGACCTGTTCGGCGATGCGCAC
>DATGMB010000240.1:0-67761 GCA_035293845.1 Bryobacteraceae bacterium | reverse complement strand
TCCAGGCCCGCCTCCTGCACCGGGCGGGGCAGCACGTACCGGCGGTCGCTTTCGAAATCGGCGGCGAGCTCGGCGTCGAAGCGGTCGGAAATAAGGACAAACGCGGCGCCGCGCGGCTCGATGCGCTCGGAAAGCTCGACCCAATTGAGGCCCGGCGCATGCGCCGAGCAGAACACCAGGTCGAAGCGAAGCCGGTGCGCCAGTTCGAGACCCTTATCGGCGTTGTCCACGGGCACCACGCGCGCGCCCCGGGCCGAAAGCAGCGCGATGAGGTGGCGCTGCGCGGCCTCTTCCGGCTCGATCACCAGCACGGTCATGTTCACCGGAGCGGCCGGCGCGTGGGCGGGGGCCGCGGCCGCCGGCAGCGAGGCGACGCGCTCCTTAACGGCGACCGGCAGCTCGACCTCGAAGCGCGGGTCGGCGTTGTTCTTCTCGATCATCCGCACCTCGCCGCCATGGCCGGCGATCACGCCCCGGGTGACACCCAGGATGGCGGCCGTCTCCTGAGGCCGGTGCGCAGAAGGCGGGGCGGTGAAGGTGATTTCGACCAACAGCCGTTTCCCGAGCACGCTGGTCCGGATGGTGATGATCTTCTGCGGCGCATCGTTCAGCGATTGCTCGGCATGCACCAGTAGAGTGAGGAACACCTGCTCCAATTGGCCGCGGGAGCCGAGCACGTACAGCCCTTCACGCGCCGTGAGGTCCCGCACGCGGATACCGGAAGCTTTCCAATCGCTCTCGCGGAACTCGATCAGGCTGCGCAGGAGGGCGCCGACCGCGACGGGCTTGGCTTCCGTCTGCTCGGTGGCCGCAAAGGATACCAGACGGCCGACGATCTCGGCGGCCTTGCGCGACTCGGCGGCGATGGCGGCCAGATCGCTTGCCGCGGCAGAGGGCATGGTATGCGCCAGGGCGCGGCTGGCGAGATCCGCGATGGACGCCAGCGGGTCACGCAGCTCGTTCACCACACCGGAAATGAACCGGCCCACCGCAGCCAGCTTTTCCGTGCGGAAGAGGCGCTCCTGCACCGCGCGCTGCTCGATCAGCCGCACGGCCACGGCCGCCTGGTTGGCGAGATGCTGCGCCAGCTCCTGCTCGTCCGCGCCGAACGGGCGCACGCGATCCTGCCGGCTGACGGCCAGCACCCCCACCGCCTCGCCCTGCGCGAGCATCGGCACGAACAGCAGCGACCGCGCCGGCGGGCCGGAGCCGTCACCGTCCATCTGGAACGGGCTGCTGCCGGCGTCCGGGACGGTCAGCGCGCTGCGCAACTGGAAACAGGCCACGGCGCTCGAAGGCTGTTCGCCGGCCGCCAGCGTGAGCTTCAGCGAAACCGGCGCCCGGCCCTCGGACGCCACGGAATCCAGCGTATTGGAGCCGGCGTTGTGGAGGAAAAGCTGCACACGGCTGGCTCTCAGCACCTCCGGCAAGGTTTCTTCCAGGCGCTTGAGAATGCTCTCGGCGGAAGACGAACCGAGAATCTGTTCGCCGAGCTGATAGGTCCGGCGAAGGCGCTCGCGCAATTGCCGCAGGCGGTGCTCGCGGCTCCATAACAGCGCGCCGATCAGCACGACCAAGGCGACCGAGACGCCCAGCGCCGCTTCCGTAGCCATACTGAGGGAACCGGAGGGCACGGCTGCGGCAGCCAGAAACATCAGTCCGCCGGGATTTGCCGTACCAGCCATTCGCGCAGTTGCCCGCTTAGGAAATTATCCACATTGATACTAGTACCGGGCAAGTCACCGAAGGTTGTACGGATGCCGACGACCTTCATACCGGCTGCCAGCGCCGCCTGGACTCCGGTCGGGGAATCCTCGAAGACGATGCAATTGGCCGGCGCGGCGCCCAGCCGTTCGGCCACCAGCAGAAAGACCTCGGGATCCGGCTTGGGACGGCGCACCTGGTGGCCATCGACCACGGTCCGGAAGAAGGGCCGCAGACCGGAGCGTTCCAGGACGAATTCTACGTTGGCCGGCTCGGCGTTGCTGCCTACCCCCATCGGGCGGGCGCGATGCTCTTCGAGGAAGGCGCGCACGCCGGGAACCAGCATCTGCTCGATGCCGGCGCCCGCCAGCTCGCGGTACAGCGCTTCCTTCGCGGCGCCGCGCGCGGCCACTTCGGCGTCATCCAGGTCCGGCCCGAAGTAATCCCGCACGATGTCGGCATTATGTTTGCCGTACATCCGCTGGTGCATGGCCTCGGTGGTTTCGAGGCCGTAGCGGCGGTTGAACAGCTCCCAGGCGCGGCGGTGTGTGGGGTTGGAATCGACGATCACGCCATCCATGTCGAAGATCAGCGCCAGAGGCGGCGCGGAAGGGCCGAGGGTCACGCGTTCTCCAGGTTTTCCTGCATCCAGGCGAGATAGGGGGCGGCGCCGTCCTCGATCGGCAGGGCGATGATTTCGGGAACGTCGTAAGAATGCGCCTGCTCGATGGCCGCGCGCAGCTCGGCGAACCGGCCACGCGAGGACTTGATCACCAGCAGCGCCTCCTGCCCGGACTCGACCTTTCCCTGCCATCGGTAGAAGCTGCGCACACCAGCGACCACGTTGACGCAGGCCGCGAGGCGCCTCTCGATGAGCAGGCCAGCCAGAGTCGCGGCCTCTGCCTCGGAGGCACAAGTACTGAGGATCACAAGCTTATCGGTCATGACAAAAATTCGCGAAACAGAATGCGTCGAGGATGTTACTATTATCTTCCAGGCCAAACTGCGATGAAAGCGCCCCTGTCCCGCTTTGCCTATGGTATTGCGCTCGTGATCGTTGCCGCTTACGCCTTATTCACCCTCGAAGGTCCCCACGGGTTCCGCGCGCTCCAGGAGAAGCGCGCGCAGATACGCGTAATGGAAAAGCGCAATGCCGGGCTGGCGCAGGAAATCGAACGTAAGCGCGAGCACATCCGCCGCCTGGAGGAAAACCCCGCCGAGCAGGAACTCGAAATCCGCGAACGCCTGAAGCTGGCGCGTCCCAACGAGAAAATTTACATCATCGGCGAGCCGGCGAAGAAATAATGGTCAAGCGGATTGCGGTGACCATTATCGGAGCCGGAATCGGCTCGCTGCTGGGACTGCTGGCCGATGCGATGGGCGCGGGGAACAAGGCGTTGATCGTGGGGGCGATCGTGGGCGCGATCGTTCCGCTGGTGTTGGCGGGAAAACCTGGGAAATAGGGATTGGGGATTGGGGGCCGAAGCGGCGCGGTTCCGGGGAACCGCACGGTGCGCCCCGTGCGTCCCACTATCGTGAAGCAACTCGCGTTGGCGTTCGTGTGCCTGGCGGCCGCCGGCATGGCGCAGGCGCCGGTGGTCGGTGACATCAATTTCTATGGATTGCGCATCCTCACGCCGCAGCGCATCCTGCAATCGATTCGGCTGAAGACCGGCGACCCGCTACCGCCCTCGAAGGGCGATCTCGAAGACCGGCTGGCGGAGATCCCGGGGGTGGTGCTGGCCCGCGTCGAGGCGATCTGCTGCGAGGGGCGGGAGGCCGTCCTGTTCCTCGGGATCGAGGAGAAGGGCGCCCCGCATCCGACCTTTCGCGCCGGCCCGACGGGCGCGGTGAATCTGCCGGAGGACGTCATGGAGCTTTACGGCCGGTATCTGGCCGCCGTGCAGCGGGCCGCGGCGCGCGGGACCGATGCCGAAGACCTCACCGCCGGGCACGCGATCATGGCGGACCCGGACGCCCGCGCCCTCGAGGACCGCTTCGGCGAATACGCCACCACGCATCTGGACATGCTCCGCGATGCCCTGCGCAACGATCCCGATCCGGAGCAGCGCGCCGCGGCCGCCGCCATGATCGGCTACGCGCCGAATAAAGCGGACATTATCGAAGATTTGCAACTCGCTATCCAGGACCCCGACGAAACCGTGCGCGCCAACGGCCTGCACGCGCTGCACGCGGTCGCGGTGCTGGCCTCCAGCCGGCCGGCTCTGGGCCTGCGCATTCCGGCGACATGGGCGGTCGAACTGCTGCACTCAGTCGTGCTGACCGACCGCACGGGCGCGGTGCAGTTGCTGCTTTCGCTCACCGACCACGGCGCTGCCCCGGTCCTCGGCCAGATCCGCGAGCGCGCGCTCGACGCGGTGCTCGAGATGGCCCGCTGGAAAACGCCGCGCTACGCGCTGCCGCCGTTCCTGTTAGCGGGCCGCCTGGCGGGGATGAAGGACCAGGAGGTCGAGCAGGCATGGCAGAAGGGCGATCGCGAAGCCGTGCTGCGCAAGGCGGCAGGCCAGACGGCGCCGCGGAAAAGACTACAATAGCAATGGATTCGCGCATGGCCCTTTCGAGACGCCAAATCCTCGCCGGCGCCGCCGCGGCATGGCAGGCGCGGGCCGCGCAAGATCGCCAGGCCGCCGGGCCCAAAGCGCGCACCACGCCCTCCATCTGCCTCTATTCGCAGGTCCTGATCCAGATCGGCTATGACGAGCTCGGCCCGGTGCTGCGCAGCCTGGGCGTGGATGGCTGCGACCTCGCGGTAATGCCGGGCAGCCACATCCGCCGCGAGCATTTCGACCTGGACGTGGAACGCGCCATCGAGGCCCTCACGGGCGCCGGCGTGGATGTGCCCGTCCTCACGACCGGCTACACCTCGCTCGCCGACGACACGATCCGCACCATGGCGGGCTTCGCCAGCCAGATGGGCGTTCCGCTGTTCCGCGCCGGCCACTGGAAATACACCGGCGGCGAAATCGAAACCCGCCTGGCCGAGGTGCAGCGCGACCTCGCCGGGCTCGCCGCGCTGGCGCGCGCGGCCAATATGACGGTGCTGATCCAGAACGTGGCGGGCCAGTTCGGCGGCGCGATCTGGGACGCGCAGATGCTGATCCGCGGCATGGACCCGCGCACCGTCGGCTACGATTTCGACGCCGGCTATGCGGTCGAGCAGGGCGGGCCGGGCTGGGAGACCGCGTTCCGGCTGGCGCTGCCGCGCATCCGCATGGTGACGGCGCGCGATTTCTACTGGACGAAGGAGGGCGGCGCCTGGAAACGCGCGGCCTGCCCGCTCGGCGAGGGCATGGTGGACTGGCCGAAGCTGTTCGCGGGCCTGGCGCGGGCGCGGTTTACCGGCCCGGTGTCCGTCGCGGTCGACTATCCAACCTCGGACCAGCCGGCGGCCATCAAGCGCGATGTGGCGTTCCTTCGCAAGCAGGTGGAGGCGGCTTATGCTTAATCGCCGCGCGTGTGTCTGCGGCGGCGGTCTCGCGCTGCTGCTCATCGGCGCCGTGTATGCGCAGCGCCCCTTCCGCGTTTACCGCAGCATGGAGGGATACGACAATATCCCGCTGCCGCCGGATTATCTGGAGCCGGCCGAATGGGTGCAGGCGCGGCTGATGTATCCGCAGCATCCCAATGCCCGCTTCAGCCGCTGGAGCCGCTGGGGCGGCCTGCCGGACTGGCGCGAGGGCGGCACGAGCTGGACGCAGGACTATCCGCGCGCCGACCGCCACTTCGCCGCTGCGCTCCGCCGCCTCACGCGCATCTCCGCGCGCTCCTCCGAGCAGCCCGTGAATCCCGACGATGCCGACGACTTCTTCAATTGGCCCTGGCTGGTTGCCGGCGAGATGGGCGACTGGAAGCTGACCGATCCGCAGGTGAAAATCCTGCGCGAATTTCTACTGCGCGGCGGCTTCATCTACATGGACGATTTCTGGAACGATGACGAATGGGAACGCTTCGACGAGACGATGCACAAGGTTTTCCCCGACCGCCCCATCGTCGAGATCGAAAACGCCGACCCCGTCTTCCACGCCGTCTACGACCTCGACGACCGTTACCAGATCCTGGGCCAATGGGCGCTCTCGCGCCGCGGCCCGATGTCGCGCCGCGCCGAGGGCACCGTCCCGCACTGGCGCGGCATCTACGACGACAAGGGCCGCCTGATGGTCACGATGACGTTCAACAACGACGTCGGCGATTCCTGGGAATGGGCCGACGATCCGCGGTATCCGGAGAAGTTTTCCGCGCTGGGCATCCGGCTGGGCGTGAATTACGTCGTCTACGCGATGACGCACTGACCTGAAACCAGATGACACTGGAACCCATGACGGCCACGGATTGGCCGTCCGTCCGCTCGATTTACGAAGAGGGCATCGCGACCGGCAATGCCACCTTCGAGGCCGCGGCCCCGGATTGGCCGGAATGGGACGCCCGCCACCTGCCGCACAGCCGGCTGGTAGCGCGCGCGGACGGCGCCGTACTGGGCTGGGCCGCCCTCAGCCCGGTCTCGTCCCGATGCGTCTACGGCGGCGTTGCCGAAGTGAGTATCTACGTTGCGGCGCGGGCGCGCGGGCAGGGAGTGGGCCGGGCGCTGCTCGCGGCGCTGATCGCCGAATCGGAGCACCAGGGAATCTGGACCTTGCAGGCCGGAATCTTCCCCGAAAATCTCCCCAGCATCGCACTGCACCGCCGCGCCGGTTTCCGCGTCGTCGGCGTGCGCGAGCGCATCGGCTGCCTGCGCGGCACGTGGCGCGACACGGTGCTCCTGGAGCGAAGGAGCGCGTCCTGTGGCTCCTAGCTCCTAGCTCCTGACTTCTGCTACTTTATCCCCATGAAGCTCCTCCTGCTGTCTCTCGCCGCCATGCTCGCTCCCGCCCTCCACGCCCAGGATTGGGCGAAGGAGAAACTGGAAAAGTCCCCGCGCCACCGCGAATGGGTCAAACTGCAGCATGACGGACGGGCGGTCGACGCCTACATCGTCTACCCGGAGGTTAGCCGCAAAGCGCCAGTGGTGCTCGTGATTCACGAAATCTTCGGGCTTTCCGACTGGGCGCAGCTCGCGGCCGATGAGTTCGCCGCCGCGGGCTACATCGCCATCGCGCCGGACCTGCTGAGCGGCAAAGGGCCGAATGGCGGCGGCACGAAGTCGATGGATTCGACGGCTGTCGGCCAGGCCATCCGCGACCTGCCGGACGACCAGATCACCGCCGACCTCAACGCCGCCGCCGACTACGCGCTCAAACAGCCTTCCGCCAGCGGCAATCTCTACGTCGCCGGCTTCTGCTACGGCGGCGGCCAGAGCTTCCGGTACGCGACGAACCGGCCGGATCTGAAAGCCGCTTTCGTCTTCTACGGCGGTCCGCCCAAGGACGGCCTGGAGCGCATCAAAGCGCCCGTCTACGGTTTCTACGGCGGCAACGACGCGCGCGTCACCGCAACGGTCGAGCCGACCAAAGAGAAGATGAAGGCCGCCGGGAAGAAGTACGAGCCGGTAATCTACGAAGGCGCCGGCCATGGATTCATGCGCGAGGGCGAGGATCCGACCAGCAAAGCGCCGACGCATGCCGCGAATGTCAAGGCGCGCGAGGAAGCGTGGAAACGGCTCAAAGAGCTGATCCGGTAAGGCGCGTCCGGCGCATCCGACGCGGCACGCGCCTCATGAGAAAATAGCGCCACGAATTCTATGCGAGCCCTCGCCGCGATTGCCTCTCTCGTTCTAGCCGGTCTTTCCAGCGGCGCCGAGCTGCCTGCCGCCCGGCCGCCGATGGGATGGAACAGTTGGGATGCGTACGGCACCACGGTCACGGAGGCCGAGGTGAAGGCCAATGCCGATTCCATGGCGCGCTACTTGAAGCCGCACGGCTGGCAGTACGTGGTTGTGGACATTCAGTGGTCGGAGATGCATCCGCAGGCACACGGCTACCGGCCGAACGCGGAACTTGCGATGGACGGCTACGGGCGGCTGATCCCGGCGGAAAACCGGTTTCCCTCGGCCGCCGGCGGGCGCGGGTTCAAGCCCCTCGCCGATTATATTCACGGACTCGGACTGAAGTTCGGCATTCACATCATGCGCGGTATACCGCGGCAGGCGGTGCGCGAGAATCTGCCCGTCTCCGGCAGCCGGGCCCGCGCCGCCGAAATCGCGGACATCCACTCGGTCTGCCCGTGGAACAGCGACATGTACGGAGTGGACATGAGCCGTCCGGGCGCCCAGGACTACTACGATTCGCTGCTCCGGCTGTACGCCGAATGGGGCGTCGACTACATCAAGGCCGATGACATCGCACGCCCCGTGCATCGCGATGAGATCGCGGCCCTGCATCGCGCGATTGCGAAGACCGGGCGCAGCATCGTGCTCAGCCTTTCACCGGGCCCCGCCACAATCAAAGATCTGGCGTTCCTGCAGGAGAACGCGAATCTGTGGCGCATCTCGGACGATTTCTGGGACGACTGGCAATCGCTCAAGCAGATGTTCCTGCTGCTCTCCGTGTGGGGCGGCGTGGGCAGGCCGGGAGCGTGGCCGGACGCCGACATGCTGCCCCTGGGCCATATCGGCCTGCGGGCCGAGCGCGGCAACGACCGCACGAGCCGCTTCACGCACGACGAAGCGAAAACCGTGATGAGCCTGTGGTCGATCGCGCAATCGCCGCTGATGTTTGGCGGCGACCTGCCAACCAATGACGATTTCACGCTGTCGCTCCTGACCAACGACGAAGTGCTGGCGGTGGATCAGCAGGGACAACACGGATACCCATTCTGGCAGGCGGGACCGCAGGTTGCCTGGACCGCCGCCGCGCCGGAGCCAAACGCAAAATACCTCGGCGTCTTCAATTCCGGCGATCGCCCCGCTACGATCCACGTGGATTGGGGCGCATTGCAACTTCCCGAGCGGTGCCTGCTGCGCGACCTCTGGGAGCGGAAGGATCTCGGCGCCGCGGCCGGCGGGTACACGTTTACACTGGCGCCGCACGCGTCGGGGTTGTACCGGGTCACGGCGGGCAGATAACCGGCCGGTTCGCTGTGGGTTCGCGCGGGCACGGCTGATTGCTCGCCAGTGTGCAGGACGGATCGCCTGCGGGAAAGATCGGCTGATGACTTTCAGCCCTAGCCGGACCGGAAATTTATTTATCCTTTTCAGGCCCGCTTGCATCTCCTCAGATACGGGGTCGGCTCCCGCTCGCATCCATGATTTCGGACAGGCTCTTCAGGAAGGTTCGGCTTGGCTCCAGCGTGCTTTTCCTCGCGGCTGTTGCGGGTCTGATAACGCCGGCGCGGCTTTTGGCACAATCCCCCGGCGGCAGCGGTCCACCGTCCGGTCCCGGTTCTCCGGCAGGAACTCCGAGTGCGCCCGCGGCAACCCCGAACCAGCCCCTCAATGTGAATCCGATCACTGGCCTGAGCTCTGTTTCGGCCTTGAATTGGCGTCCCCTGACCGGAAGGGAGCGCTGGAAGCTTTATTGGAAGATGAACTATGCTTCGGCGGGCGCTTACGTCGGTCCGGTCTTCACATCTTTGGTGTTGGACCAGGCGAGCAATTCACCTTCCGCATGGGGCGGCGGGTTTGAGGGCTACGGCAAACGGCTGGGCTCGCGACTTGCGACCGCAATCCTCCAGGGGACCTTCCAGGCTGCGCTCGCCGTCCCGTTGCATGAGGACGTCCGCTACATCTCAAGCGGGCAAACAGGTTTCAAGCGGCGCATCCGCCACGCGGTCGCCTTCAGCTTCCTGACGTACAACAGCCAGGGGCACACCACGGTGAACATCGCGAACCTGACCAGTTATTACGCCGCAACCGCGGTTTCCACAACCTGGATCCCGATCGGCGAAAGCAAGGCGAGATACACCCTGGTGAACGGGTCGGAACAGATCTTACTCTCGATACCCATCAATATCGTGCAGGAATTCTGGCCGGAGATTGTCCACAAAATCCTGCGGCGTCCTTAGGGCATCCCTCGCACGCTCCTCGAATTCGGATAAAATGGTGCCGGTTCCAGGAGGTCCCATGCAGAATCCTACGCGCAGGTCCTTTTTAACATCCGCCGCCGCGGGCGCCGCCGCTTTCCAGATCGTGAAACCGGAGCTGGTGCGCGGCGCCGGCAACGAGAAGCTCAAGGCCGGGCTCGTCGGCTGCGGCGGCCGAGGCACGCAGGCCATTCAGAACATCCTCACCGGCTGCGACAACGTCGAGATCGTCGCGCTGGCCGACGTTTTCGAAGACCGTCTGGAAGACTGTCTCCGCAAATCCAAGCGCCTGCCGCCGGCGCTCGCCGACCGCGTCAAGGTCGATCCCGAGCACCACTTCATCGGCTTCGATGCATATAAGAAGGTGATCGAATCGGTCGATATCGTCATGCTGGCCACTTACCCGGCTTATCGCCCGCTGCACTTCGAAGCCGCGGTCGAAGCGAAAAAGCACATCTTCTGCGAAAAGCCGTTTGCCACCGATCCCGTCAACCTGCGCCGCTTCATGGCCGCGGCGAAAAAGTCCGAAGAGATGAAGCTGACCGTGAAATCCGGCGCGCAGCGGCGCTCGCAGGCCTGGTATCTCGATAAGTACCAGCGCCTGAAGAACGGCGAATTCGGCGAAATCGTCGCGCTCGACGCCAATTGGGTCGGCACGCCCGTGCTCAATTTCCAGAGCGATGTGTTCCCCAACCACAAGCGCGACCCGAAGTGGGGCGATATGGAATACCAGCATCGAAACTGGTATGCGCACGTGTGGCTCTCCGGCGATCAGATTGTGGAGCAGCACCTGCACAATATCGATGTCTGCAACTGGTTCATGGGCGCGCACCCGGTGGAGGCCGTCGCGAGCGGCGGCGCGGCCTGGCGCCCGCGCGAGGAAGAGTACGGCAATATCTACGACCACGTGCACGCCGATTTCGTCTACGCAAACGGCGTTCACCTTTCAAGCCACTGCCGACAGTACCGCAACCCCGCGGCGCAGAACGTCAGCGAGCGCATTGTGGGCACGAAGGGCGTGATCGACAGCGTGCAACTCCGCGGCGCGCGGCTCCCCGTCGACCCCTACGTGCAGGAGCACGTCGATATGGTGAACAGCATTCTCGGCAAGGGACCATACATCAACGAAGCGATGGCCGTCGCCGAGAGCACCATGACGTGTCTGATGGGGCGCGAGGCGGCTTACTCCGGCCAGAAAGTCACGTGGGACATGATGATGAACTCGCAGCAGGACTTACTCCCGAAAGAGTTCGGCTACCAGGTCAAGGTGCCGGTCCCGCCGCTGCCGGTGCCCGGGGAGTACCGGTTCGTATAGGGGAGCAGGAGTTAGGATCCTGACGCAAGACCTGGGCTACGGCGACACGGGCGAATTTGCTTGCCGTGCTCGATGAGACCAGCCGCCTCCTTCGAGCCTACGCCGCCGCTCTCCTAGCTCCTAACTCCTAGCTCCTGGAATTCCCGTTCGCCGCGCGCGACGATTCCCGCCGCGCTCTCCAGAACTCAATCGCGCTGGGCAACAGGGAAAGCGCGATGATCCCCAGGATCGCCTTATCGAAATTCTGCCGCACCACGGGGATTCCACCCAGCCCGTAGCCCGCCAGCGTGACCAGGGAGACCGAGGCGAGCGCGCCGCCCATGCTGAAGGGCAGGAAGCGCAGGTACGGCATTTGGCCCACGCCGGCCAGGTAGGCGGCGAAGGTGCGGACAATCGGCAGGAAGCGCGCGAACAGGATCGTCTTGCCGCCGTAGCGGTCGTAAAACGCCTTGGTGCGCGTGACGTATTCCTGCTTAAAGAGGCGCGAATCCGGGCGGCTGAAGATGCGCGGGCCGGTCTGGCGGCCCAGCAGGTAGCCGGTGGAATCGCCCAGGATGGCCGCCGTGACCAGCAGCAGGTTGACCAGAAAAATATCCAGGTGCCCGGCGCCGGCGACCACGCCTACGGTGAACAGGAGCGAATCGCCGGGCAGCACCAGGCCGATCAGCAGGCCGGTTTCCGAGAACACGATCGCGAACAGAGCGGCGTATCCGAGCCATCCCGTAAGCATCGTGCTCAGCAGCTCGATCAGGCGCTCCGGGTTGGTGAGCGTGCGGTAAAAGTCCAGCAGCCAGTGGAGCACGCGGTTACGCGCCCCGGTAATTGGCGATCATGCGGTTGATCACATCCTGGTGGATCTTGATGGTCCCCTGCTTGATGAGCGAGGCGCGCAGGCCGGCTTCGAACAGCGAATCGCGATCGGTCGCTTTGGTCCGCTTCAGATCGTCGCGAATCGCCGCGCGCTGCTCGGGCAGCTTCGACATGTCCGGCGGGATGTGGTTGAGCACCTCGACCACGAGCGTGCCATCCGGCGTGGGAATCGGCCCGAACACCGTCCCGTCCTTGTCCAGGAAGGCTTCCTGGACGTAGGCGGCGGAGCCGACACCTTCGATCGCGCCGTCCCGTTTGATTTCATCGGACGTCTTGGCTTCGAGGCCCATAGACTTGGCGGCTTTGGCCAGGTCGCCGCCATTCGCCTTGGCGTTGTCCACCAGCTCCTTGGCGTGCTTCTGCACGGCGGCGGCGAGGCGGTTCTGCACCATGGCATCGCGCACCTGGCTTCGCACTTCGTCGAGGGTCGCCGGCCGGGCGGGCTGGACGGCGGTGACGACCGCGAGCGCGATCTTGTTGCCGGGCAGGGCCACGGGCGCCGAAACTTCACCCGCCTTTAGCCCCGTGATGGCCTGGTCGAAATCGTTGTTGACACCGATCTCCGGAAGCGGCTTGCCGGGCTCCACGTTTTCGGCCCGCACCACCTGCATGTTCAACGAAGCAGCCACCTGCTCGGGATGCGCCGGGTCCTTCTGCAGGAGTCCCTGCGCCTTGTCCTCGATGTTCTGCAGCATGTCGTTGACGCGCTGCTTCTTCCAATCCGCGGCGATCTGAGCCTTGACCTCATCGAACGGCTTCAGCCGCGCGGGGTCGTGCTGCATCACCTGAAAAACGTGGTAGCCGTAGGTCGTCTTGACGATTTCGCTCTCGCCGGGCTTCAGCCGGAAGGCTGCGTCTTCAAACTCCTTCACCATCTGGCCGTTGCGCTGCACGGTGTATTCGCCGCCGCTATTCACAGAACCGGGGTCCTCGGAGTACTTCTTCACCAGGTCGGCGAAATTCGCGCCGGCCTTCACCTGCTTGAGAATATCTTCCGCCTTGGCCTTGATGGCGGCCTCATCCGATGCCGGCTTTCCCATCGTCTTCAGCAGGATGTGCCGCACCTTGACCTGCTCGGGAACGCGGTAGTTGGACTGGTTCTGATTGTAGATACGCTGCAGATCGGCATCGGTCGGGCTGACCGTCTGCTCCAGCTTGGCCTGGTCGGCGATCAGGATCGCCAGGTTACGGCGCTCCGGGACGTTGTATTTCGCCTGGTTGATCTTGAAGTTCTGCTCGATTTCGGCCGGGGTGGGCTCAACTTCCGCCTTGTACTTGTCGGACGGAATCTTTACGTAAGCGATCTTGATCTTCTCGTTCTTGCGGCGGTATTCCTGCTCGATTTCCTGCGGCGTCACCACCACGCCCTGCACCGCGATATCCCGCATGCGCGTCACCAGCAACTGGCGGCGGACCTCATTTTCAAACTGCGGGATGCTCATATTTTGCTGGGCCAGGAACGCCGCATAGGCCTGCGTGCCCACGAATTTGCCGTCCTGAAACAGCATCGGCACGTTCTGCCGGATGTAGTCGCTCACCTGCGCGTCGGTCACCTGCAGACCGAGGCGGCGGGCCTCATACTCGAGGGCTCGCTCCGTGACGATGTTATCGACAATCTGAGGCACGTAGTTCGGCAGCAGCTCGGGCGGAAGCTGGCGGCCCCGCATGCTGTTCTGGACGATCCGCTGCACTTCGAGCTGGGTGATGGGCTCCTTGCCGACTTCGGCTACGATGCTGGTGTCAGCCGATCCGCCGTTGCCGTAGCTGGGGATGAGGTAAGTCAGCATCGACAGCGCCACCAGAACCAGTAGCGCCCCGAGCAGGATGCGCACGGCTTTATCTCGGCTGCGAAACAGATCAAACATATGTGTGAGAAGACTCCTGGACTCCTATGCGGAAATACCATTATAGCGAAGAAGGGAGTGAGGAGTCAGAAGACACGAGTCAGGAGCGGCCGGCGCCGCAATTCCCGCTCCTGTCTCCTGGCTCCTGACTCCTATTCCTCTCTCCGCCTTGCCATCGGAAACGTAAACACCGGCATCGGCGGGCGCAGGCCGAGGCCGCATTCGGCATGCACCGCGCGGACGGCCCGTTCGAGGCCGTCGCGGCCCACCACAACCGCGATGGTGAGCTCGCTCGATCCCTGTGCGATGGCGATGACGTTCACATGGGCGCGGGAGATGGCCGTAAAAATGCGGCCCGCAAGGCCGGCCTGCCCCTGCATGCCCTCCCCGACCGCGGCCAGCAGCCCGACCTGGCGGTCAACCTGCAATGGCTTGAGATAGCCGTGGGCGAGCTCCAGCGCGAGCGCCGCTTCAATGGCCGCCACCGAGCGCTCCAGTTCCTCCTGCCGCACCAGGAAGCAGAAATTCTGGCGGTAACTGGAGCTCGAAAGCAACAGCACCTCGACGTTGGACCGCGCCACGGCATCGAGCGCCCGCGCCATGACCTGCACGCCGTTCAGCTCGGGGCTGGCCGGCTCGAGCGACACCAGCGCCACGTTGGGCATGGAAGCCACGGCGCGCGCGCCGCCCGCGAACGCTACCGCGGGCACGATCTTCGTCCCCGGTTTTTCCGGCGCGAAGCTGTTCTTACTCCAGACCGGAATCTTCTTTTCGACCAGCGGCGCCAGCGTCCGCGGGTGCAGCACTTTGGCGCCGTTATAAGCCAGCTCGGCCGCTTCGGCGTAGGTGATTTCGGCCAGCACCTGGGCGTCCGGCACCAGGCGCGGATCGGCGCTCATGATGCCATCGACGTCGGTCCAGATCCACAGCTCGGCCGCGTCGAGAGCGGCGGCAATAATCGAAGCCGAAAAATCGGAGCCGCCGCGCCCCAGCGTGGTCGGGCGGCCGTCGGCGGTCGCGCCGTTGAACCCGGTGACCACGGGCATTCGCCCTTCGGCCAGCAGCGGCAGCAGCGCCGCCTTCGCCTTTTCACGGGTGGGCTCCATGAGGGGCGAGGCATTGCCGAAAACGGCGTCCGTGACCACCACGTTCCAGGCGTTGACCGCCGCGGCCGGAATGCCTTCGGCGTTCAGGTGCGCGGCCACAAGCACCGAGGAGAGCCGTTCGCCGGCCGCCACCGCTTCATCCACGGACCGCGGCGGCCGCTCGTTGAGCAGCGCCATGCCGCGCACGATGCGCTCGAATTCGGCGATCAGCTCGCGGACCTGCGCCAGCGCGGCGGCCTGGCAAGGCTCCGGCAGCAGCTCGCGGCAGGCCTGTTCGTGGCGCTCGCGCAGCGCGGCGAGGTTGCGCCCGATCCCGGCCTGGTCGCCGCCTTCGGCGTGCCGCATGGTATCGAGCAGCAGGTCGGTGATTTTGGACATCGCCGAAACCACCAGCACCACGGGCCGCCGCCGGACTTCCTCGGCGGCGAGACGGGCGGCGGCGCGCATGCGCTCGGCCGAGCCCACGCTGGTGCCGCCGAATTTCATCACGAGCAGATCCTTCACCGCATTTCCTTTCCGTTGCTCACGCGCGAGCGCACGATGCGCAGCACCGCTTCTTCGACCTCCTCGATGCTGAGACCCGTGGAGTCGAGATAGACGGCATCGGGCGCCTGCGAGAGCGGCGCATCGGCGCGCGTGCTGTCGCGCTGGTCCCGCTCCCGCATCTGCGCCGTCAGGTCCGCCTCGGTGACCGTTTCGCCTTTGGCGTTCACTTCCTTCAGGCGCCGGCGGACGCGCTCCGGAGGGTGGGCATCCAGGTAGATTTTGACGTCCGCGCGGGGAAATACCACCGTGCCGATATCGCGGCCTTCCATCACCACGCTCATGCGCTCGCCCAGCTCGCGCTGTTTGGCGACCATGGCGCGGCGGACGCCCGGGATGACGGCGATTCGCGAGGCGCCGTTCGAGACCTCGGGCGTGCGGATGGCCTCGGTCACATCTTCTCCGTTGAGGCAGATGCGGCCGGGCGAGAGGTCGATGGTCGCCGCCAGCGCAAGCTGCTCCATGCGGTGCATATCGTCCGGGCTCACGCCCTGGCGCACGCCCCACAGCGCCACGGCGCGGTACATGGCGCCGGTATCGATATAGGTGAAGCCGAGGCGTTCGGCGACGCGCCGCGCGATGGTGCTTTTGCCCGCGCCGGATGGGCCGTCGATGGCGACTACGATTCGTCTGGTTTGGTTAGCGGCCAAAAAATAGAATAACAGCAGGCCCCGCCGATTTTCCGCTCCTCGTTGCGGACACGGATGACTGGCTCGAATCCGGAGCCCGGCAAGTCGGCAGCACGGGGGTCCAGCCAGCCGGAAGCGGGCCGTGAAATCGCTTCGAGAAACGAAAAACCGCTAATTTTAGCGGTTTTGGAATTTTCGGACTTGTGGAATCAGCAGGTTAGCGTGATCGGCCGCTAATCGTTAGCGGTTTTTCGTCCGCCACGAGCCTGGCGCGCATCCACTCTCAGCGGCGGTTTCGGCCGGGAAATAGAATAACAACAGATGGATTCCCGCGAGTTCGACCGCCTGGTCGCCGAGGCCTGCGCCCGCATTCCCACGCGCTTCCGCCGCCGTCTGCAGAACGTGGCGATCCTGGTGGAAGCGGAACCCTCGCCGGCGCAACTCGCGCGCGGCGGCGTGCCGCGCGGCGGGACGCTGCTGGGTCTCTACGAAGGCCGGCCGCTACCCACGCGCAGCGTGTTCGAGCCGTACGCCATGCCGGACCGGATCGTGATTTTCCAGGGACCGCACGAACGCCTCGCGCACAGCCCCGAACACCTGAAGCGCATGGTGGACGAAACCGTCTGGCATGAAGTGGCCCACTATTTCGGGCTGAACGAACTCGAAGTCCGGGCGGCGGAGCGGCGCCGAAGGCACGGAGCGAGCTAACCGCGCTACAGCGCTCCCGAGCTCTTCTTCTTCGCCTTCCCCTGCGACTGCTGCTGCGCTTCCCCGATGATGGTCTTGATGAAATCCACTTCCTCCTGGCTATACGGCACGCCGTTGGTCCGGAAGATATCGTGGAACCAGACCGATGGCGCCTGCCGGTCGCCGGCATACGGGTGCTGCCAGGAATCCCACGGCAGCCAGGTCTGGGTCTTGCCCGCCACCAGCCCCCAGTTGTAGGCCGCCACGCGGTACTTCTTGGCGATCGGCAGAATCCCCTGGAACGTGCTGCCGTTGGTCCGCGCCATGTACTCCGTGCAGAAGATCGGGCGCTTGAACTGTTGCAGCTCCTCGACGCGCTTCGTGAACTCTTCCGGCTTGCCGTAGTTGTGGAACGAAATGAAATCCGATTGCTCGACCTGGATCTTCTCGATCGCGCTCAGCTTTTCGGGCGAGGACCAGTCGCCGTGCCACAGCCCGGAGGTCAGCGGCTGCGTCGGCCGGCCGGATCGCGCATACTGGAACACCTTCGGCAGCAGCGCGGTCACGTGCTGCAGCTTGTTGGGGTCCTCCACTTTCCCGTAGCTCGACTGATTCAGGTTGTCCGGCTCGTTCCACACATCCCAGGCCAGAATGCGGTCGTCATCGGCGAACGCCAGGATCACGTTCTGCACGTACTCGAGGATGCGGAGCTCCTGCTTGGGGTCCGCCAGCGCGTTGGCGCCCGGACTCTGCACCCATCGCGAGTTGTGAATCCCCGGCTGCGGCGGCCGCTGGTGGAACATTTCGGGGAACGGGTCCCAGCAGGAATCGAGCAACACGAAGATCGGCCGGATGTGGTGCCGCTTTGCCACGCCGAGGAACTTGTTGATGCGCGACCGGAAGCCCGAAGGATCCTGCTTCCACAGCAGGTCGTGCAGGAACACCCGCATGGTGTTCATCCCCAGGTTCTCCGCCCAGATGAACTCCAGGTTGATGCGGTCCAGGTCGAACGTGTCCGCCTGCCACATCTCCAACTGGTTGACCGCGTAGGCCGGAATATAATTGCTGCCCACCAGCCACGGCTGCCGCGCATACCAGTCGTTGGCCTTCTCTTCGGGCCATTTCTGCGACTGCGTCAGCGCCGATGCTGCGATCAGCAGGAGGGCGATGAGTAAGCGTTTCATTTCGTTTCAGGCAAAGCGAGATTGGTCCGACAATACCGTGTTGCGCGGGCTTCCGTCAAGCTTGCAGCTCTCGCTTTGACGAGAGACGCAGAGACACGGAGGAACCCATGATTATCCCTCTGCGTCTCCCCGTCTCTGCGTCAAGCGCAATGGTATCCTGGAGGAAGATCCCAACTTCCGTTTGGTGCACACGCTTGAAAGTCGGTTTCATTTCTCTGGGCTGCCCCAAAAATCTGGTCGATAGCGAGGTCATGATGGGCCAGCTCGTCGCCCGGGGCCACGAGCTCACTCCTCATCCCGATCAGGCCGATGTCCTGGTGGTCAACACGTGCAGCTTCATCGACCCCGCCAAGAAGGAATCCGTCGATACCATCCTCGAGATGGCGGAGTACAAAAAGATCGGCCGCGCGCAAAAGCTGATCGTCGCGGGCTGTCTGGTGGAACGCTACCACGGCGATATCCGCCAGGAGATGCCCGAGGTCGATGCGCTGGTCGGCACCAACGAGCTGGACCGGATTGTGGATCTCTGCGAAGGCTCGTCAGCGCCCGGCGCCGGCGCCGCGGAGCCGTACCTCTATCACGACCTCACGCCGCGCGTCCTCGCCACACCGCGCCACTTCGCCTACATGAAAATCGCCGAGGGCTGCGACCACCCCTGCACCTTCTGCGTGATCCCGCAATACCGCGGCGCGTTTCGCAGCCGCCGCTTCGAATCCGTCGTCACGGAGGCGACCCGCCTCTTCCGGCAGGGCATCCGCGAGATCAATCTGATCGGCCAGGACACCACCTGCTATGGCGAAGACCTCGGCCTGAAGGACGGCCTCGCCCACCTGCTCGCGCGCCTCGCCCAAATCGAAACGCCGCACGAGAAGTGGGTCCGCTTCCTCTATGCGTACCCCAACAAGGTCACGCAGCGGCTGCTCGATACCATCGCGGAGCACCCCTCCCTGGTCAAATACATCGACATGCCGCTGCAGCACGCGAGCGCGGCCGTTCTGAAGCGCATGAAGCGCGGCGCTTCGGGTGAGATCTTCCTGAAGCTGATCGAGCGCATCCGCCGCACGATTCCCGGAGTCGCCATCCGCACCAGCATGATCGTCGGCTTCCCCGGCGAAACGGCCGCGGATTTCGACGAGCTCTGCCAATTTGTCGAAGCCGCCCGCTTCGATAACCTCGGCGTGTTCACCTATTCCGACGAGGACACCAGCGCCAGCTTCCACCTGGACGGCAAGGTGGACGGCCGCACCATCCACAACCGCAAGCGCCGCCTGATGGCGATCCAGCGCCGCATCGCGCGCCGGCGCAACCGCGCGCTGGTGGGCTCTGAATTACCGGTGCTGGTCGAGGGCCCTTCGCGCGAGACCGACCTGCTTTGGGAAGGCCGCCTTCCGACCCAGGCGCCCGAAATCGACGGCGTCGTCCTGATCAACGATTTCGAAGGCGCCGCACCGCGGCAGGGCGAAATCCGCCGCCTGCGCGTCACCGAAGCGCACGATTACGATCTCGTCGGCACCTTGCTGCCGGGAACGGAAGAAGCGCCCCGCTTTGAGCCCGCGCCGCTCATTCAGATCGCCATATGAAGTGCCCGGTCTGCAAAAAAGTCGAGGTCCAGCCCGGCGATGCCGAATTCCCCTTCTGCAGCGAGCGCTGCCGCCTCATCGATCTGGGCAACTGGGCGTCGGAGAAGTACGTGATCTCGACCCCGGCCACGCCCCCGCCTCCGGAAGAAGAGGAATAACCGCACCTCCGCGCCCTCCAACCGCCAGTCCCCAACCCGCCTTTTTGCGGCTATCCTGAAATCGGAGGTACCCCATGTACCCGCTGAAGAAGGGCAAGGTCGCTCAGCAGGCCCACGTCGGCATCCCGGAAGGAACCTACGAGGAGGAGCACGGCCGCAAGGGTTTCTACGGCAAGAGCGCTCACCTGTATCACGCCCATCCACCCACGGGATGGATTCGCTTCGAAGGCAAGCTGCGGCCGCACCTGTTCGACCTGAACCAGCTCTCCCCCACGGACTGCCGCGACCCCGAAGGCATGCCCGTCGCATTCCTGGGCAATGATGACATCCGCCTCTACGTCTCCCGCCGCTCCCAGCCGATGCCCTTCTACTACCGCAACGCCGATGGCGACGAATTGCTGTTCGTCCACCGCGGCCAGGGCGTCATCGAGACGGATTTCGGGCCGCTGCGCTTCGAGCGCGGCGATTATCTCGTGATCCCGCGCGCCGTCACGTACCGCATCATGCCGGAGTCTCAGGACAACTTTTTCCTGATTGTGCAATCCCGCACCGAATTCGAGCAGCCGGATAAGGGACTCATCGGCCAGCATGCGCTCTACGATCCTGGCGTGATCACGACGCCCGAGCCCGCGCCGTATCTCGACGACCACCGGGAATGGGAGGTGCGGATCAAGGTCGAAGATGAGATTTCGAAGGTGGTTTATCCGTTCAATCCGATCGATGTGGTCGGGTGGAAGGGCGACCTGACCGTGTGGAAGATCAACATGCGGGATATCCGGCCGATCATGAGCCACCGCGCGCACCTGCCGCCGAGCGCCCACACTACGTTCATGACGGGCGGCGCGGTGGTGTGCAGTTTCCTGCCGCGGCCGCTCGAACAGGACCCGGCGGCGCTGCGCGTCCCCTTCTTCCACCGCAACACCGACTACGACGAGTTCATCTTCTACCACGACGGCGATTTCTTCAGCAAGGACAACATCAAGGCTGGGTACGCCACGCTGCATCCGCGCGGCATCCACCACGGCCCGCATCCGAAGGCGCTGGCCAACCAGGCGAAGAAGACCCAGACCGACGAGTACGCCGTGATGCTCGATGGATTGAACCCCATCCACGTTCTGCCCGCGGGCGAGCAGGTGGAGTGGAAGGAATACTGGTCGAGCTGGATGGAGAAAAAAGAGGGATAGCCGCGGCCCAATTCCGGTTATACTGGGCCATGCCCAATCCCGTCGTTCACTTTGAGATTGGTTGCCGCGACCGCGCCAAAACCGCCGGTTTCTATTCCGCCCTCTTCGATTGGTCGATCGAGGAACAGGGGCCCGCTCACAACATTTCAACCGGGGGCGCGATTGCCGGCCACATCACCGCGCTCGGTCACGAGCCGCAGCATTACACGATGTTTTACGTGGAGGTCGATGACGTGGCGGCCAGCCTGCGGAAGGCCGAGTCGCTCGGGGCAAAGACCGTGGTGCCGCCCGTCACCCTCCCCGGCGCCGGGATGTTCGCGTGGTTCGCGGACCCGGATGGGAATACGATCGGGCTGCTGAAGCGGAAGGCCTGACGCACCGGCCACGCCGGCCCTCTACTTCTTGGAATGCTGCCACTCCGCGGGCGAGCCTTCGCCGGGGAACGGCCAGCTCGTGTGATTCAGCAGGATTTCCTTCTCGCGCTGCGCTTTGGGCACCGTGTTAACGCGCAGGTTCTCGAAGAAATGCACGCCGGTCTTGCCGGCGGTGGCGAGATCCAGGTCGCCATCGCCATCCAAGTCGGCGGCGAGGATCTGGGTGCCGACGCCGGCCGTGCCGTTCACGGAAATCGGCACGCGCGACCATTCCTGGGTTGCACGATTGAGCTTGTAGTAATAGACGACCAGCGGATCGTAGGACCCGGGATCGCCGCCGTCATGGCCGCGGTAGCGCTTGCCGGTGATGAGCTCGGGCTCGCCGTCGCCATCGAGATCCGCCATCGCCAGGGCATGGGATTGGGAGAAGGACTGGTCGATGACGTGTCGCTGCCACTCGTGGTTCGGCTTCTGCTCGAGCCAGTAAAGGCCGTAATTGTGGCCCTGGCCGTAGATCAGGTCCATGCGGCCGTCGCGGTTGACGTCGTAGCCGATGATGGGGAAACCGGCGTCGCCGAGGTTCCATTCGCCGTGCCACTCCCAGCGGTCGTGGCCGCCGTCGAGATTGCGGAACCAGCCGTGGACCGAGAGCAGATCGGGCTTGCCGTCGCCATCGATATCGGCGATGCCGACGCCGTGGCCGTCCTCGGCGGAGCCGCCCACGTGGTGGACGGCCGGCTCGGCACCGGCGAAATCGACCCAGAACATGCCGGCGTGGCCGTAATGGGCGAGGGCGAGATCGGGCTTGCCATCGCCATTGAGGTCGGCCATCCAGCCGCCTTCGGTCTCGATCGTGTGGGCGATGAGGTGGCGCTGCCAGAGCACGTCCGGCTTCTTCGGATTCTCGTACCACCAGAGCCCGTCGGTCATCCAGCCGACGGTGACGATATCGGGCGCGCCATCGTGGTTAACATCGACGGCCCATTCCCCGCAGTCGGAGACGAATTCGCCGACGATGTCGACGGTCCGCCATTGGTGGCGCTTCCACTCGCCGCCCTGCGAACCTGGATTCTCGTACCAGTAAGCGCCGCTCACGAGATCGGGGCGGCCATCGCCGTTCATATCGAGGAGGGCGATGCCTTCGGCGTGGTCGTCGGACAGGCGATGGACGAAGAAGGTGGTCTGACTGCGCGGATCGGATGGGCGGTTGGACTGGGCCAGCAGCAGAACGGAAAGCGCGGCGAAAGCCACGGCGGGGATGGTGAAACGCATGGAGATATCGTAACGCCGCGGGGCGGGCCTGTGGCCTTCAGGAAAGGAGAGCGTAAGGCAGGCCATGGACCTGCCCTACAACGGAGCGGCGCAGGGTGCAGCTCTCGCCGGGGCCGCGGCCTTCGACACATACGGACCGCGGCGAATGTGTCACCTGGTAGACCGCGGAGGCGCCGAAGTGCGCTTGCAGGCCTTCGGCGCTCCAGCCTTCGCCCATCACAATCCGCAAGCCGCCGGAGCGCTCGACCACTACGGCCAGGCCGTTTGCCGCGCCAGCCTCGGGCGCCCGGCTCGCCGTATCGAGGATTGCCAGAGCGTCATTCCAGAACCGCGTCACAGTCTGGCTTATCGGCCAGGCGCGGCGCAGTGTGAATCACTGGCCGTAGAAGTTGGCGACCATGGCGATCCAGGGGCCGTAGTTTACTGTTGTGGCAAGGGATACCGTGCCGGTCGAGCCGAGCACCTGGAAACCGGCCATGTTGCTCTGGTAGAGCGTCGAGAAGCGGGTACGTTCCTGGGTCGTCCAGTTGCCGCCCAGCGAAACGCCGCCGCCGGCATCCGACCAGACCTGCGCGATGGCGAAGCTGTTCGGGTGGGTGGTCGCGATGGATGCCGAAGCCGTTCCGCCGGTGCCCGAGCCGCTGGCGGACCGATCGAGAATCACATTCGCGCCGAGGCCGGACACTTCGAAGATGGCGACGCCGCCGTAGTTGGTCGGCGAGCTGTAGTTCACGGTCACCATGCAGGAGCCGCCGCCGATGTTCTTCGCGAGGAACCAGTGGGCCGCGCCGCGGTCGCCGCTGGTGTTGGAAACGGGCGAGCCGGAGATTTCCTGGAACTGGTCGCCGCAGGTGTCGGTGGCGGTGGCGGTCACGGCTGGGCCGTAATACTGGACGAACACGAAAATCGTGTTGCCGGCGGCCGTGGGCGAGCTGAACGCGGCCGACTGCCTGGTATTGCCGGGCGCGGACGTCGCGGTGGCGTTGGACTGCACGAGCGAAATGCCCGGCGGCGCTCCGACGGTGTAGGTGGCGGAGACCACGGGGCTATCGGTATACCCGCTCTCATAAGCGATCGCCTGGATGGTCGTGGTCGCGGCCAGCGTGATCGGCGCGCTGTAAACCGTGCCGTGCGTCTCGGATGGTGTGCTGCCGTCGATGGTGTAGCGGATGGTCGCGCCCGGTGTCGCGCTGCTGATGGCCACCGGCATGGTGTAGGCCCCGGCCGGCGGATTGAACACCGGGCTGGCCACGGTCCCCTTGCTTACGGTATAGGTTGCGCTGACGACGCCGCTATCGGTCAGGCCGGATTTATAGGCGATCGCTTTGATGGTGGTGGTGGCGCTCAGCGCGATCGGCGCGGTGTAAATGGTTCCGTTCGTTTCCGAGGGCGTGCTGCCGTCCGTGGTGTAGCGGATGGTGGCGCCCGCGGTCGTGGTGCTGATCGCGACCGGCGACGTGTAAGCGCCGCCGGGCGGATTGAACGCCGGGTTCGCGACCTGGCCGGGGCTGCCGCCGGGGTTATAGAAATTGGCCACCATCGCAATCCATGGCCCGCTGCCCACCGCGGCAGAGACCCCGGCCGCACCGGGCGCGGACAAAATCTGCCAGCCCGCCATGTTGCTCTGGTAGAGCGTGGAGAAGCGAGTGCGCTCCTGGGTGGTCCAGTTACCGCCCAGCGAGACGCCGCCACCGGCATCCGACCAGACCTGCGCGATGGCGAAGCTGTTCGCGACGGAGGCGTTGAGGGAAGCGGACGCCGTACCGCTGTTGCCGGTTCCGCTGCCCTGCTGATCGAGCGCCGGATTCGGACCGAGGCCGGAGACCTCCAGGATGGCGATGCCGCCGTAGGAAGTGGGCGAACTGTAGCTCACGGTCACCTGGCAGTTGCCGCCGGCCACGTTCTTCGCCACCCACCAATGCGCCGTGCCGCTCGAGCCGTTGCTGACCGGCGAGCCGGAGATCGGCGTGAACTGGTCGTTGCAGGTATCGGTGGCGGTGGCCGTGACAGCCGGACCGTAGTATTGCGCGAAGACGAAAATCGTATCGCCGCCCGCAACCGGGCTATTGAAAGCGACGGTTTGGTAAGTATTGCCGGGCGCTCCGCTGGCGGCGCCATTCGACTGCACCAGGCCCAGCGTTCCGCCGCCGCGGGGTCCGGTGTTGATCGTATAGGTTCCGGTGGCGATGCTGCTGTCCGGCATGCCGGATTCGTAGGCGATCGCTTTGATCGTGGTAGTGCTCGCGACCGTGATGGGCTGCCCGGTGTACAGCGTGCCGCCCGTGTCCGTGGGGTTGGTGACGCCATCGGTGGTGTAGCGGATCGAGGCGCCGGGTGTGGTGGTGTTCAGTGAGACCTGCTGGGTCGTGTTGAATGCGCCGGGCAGTGGGCTGAACGTCGGAGTGGCGACGGGCGTGGGATTGTTGCCGCAGTTGGACGGGCCGTTATTCACGGTCAGGGTGAGCGCCGGCGAAGCCCCCTGGAATCCATTCGCGTCGATGGCGATCGCGGTCAGGGTATGGGAGCAGTTGGTTGCGGTGGTGGTGTCCCAGTTGTAGTTGAAGGGCAGCGGCACCGGCGGGTTGCCGATCGGATTGGTGACGAAGTACTGCATGGGCGCCCCGAGGTTCTGGCCATCGAGCTGGAGCTGTACGCTGGTGACGCCGGGAACGTCATCGAGCGAGACCTGGATCGGCACCGTGCCGGAAACCACCGCCCCGGACTGCGGGCCGAGCGGGCTGAAATTCACCACCGGGCCATTGGGCGCGGGCGTGGGCGGGCCGCCCGAGCCACCCCAGAAGAAGCCGCTGACGGTGCCGTTGGGGATGTAGTCGGTGGTGGGCACGATGTTATCGAGGACCTCGAAATCCACGTTGCCGGTGTAGTTATAGACGAGGTACACGCCGCCGGAGTAGTTATTCAGCGTGCGGGTGTCGAGAACCGCACCGGTATTGGTGTTATGTGCGATTACGCTAATCTGGCGCCCGTAGAACTCATAGTCGCAAAAGTAGAGCGCAATACGGTGAGTCTGCCCGTCGGTGGTGCTTAACTGGAAATCGTCCGACATCCGGCTATAGTAATAACCTTCGACGCGCTCGAGCGGGCTGTAGGCGTAGGGCTGCTTTTGCAACTCGCGGGGATCGCAGGTGAAGCCCGGGTCGGGCGAACAGCTCCAGGTATCCAGCAGCCGTTGATTGACGTTGACGGCGTTGAACTGGCTGTAGGAAGGCACGGCGAGCGCATAATCGGATAGCACATAGCCATCCGATCCGTATACTCCTTTCCAGTTTCCACGCGTGGTGGTATCCATGCCCAGGAAGGTGACCGATGGCGTCTGGGCAAGCGCCGCCGCGGCGAACGCGGCGGGAATCGCTACGGCAGCGATCAGGCGGTTCATGAATACTCCTCCGAAATTGCGGCCGTCGTTTCGTTAGTTAGTGAATCGTCTGTCAGACAGCCTGCACGGGATTATAACGGGCGAGAGCAAAAATGATTTGCTATTTACCTCCCGGAACCAATGGGGGAAGACTCCACGACGTGAGTAGATACACGAACCGGGCGGGCCAACGGGACGGAATGCGGAGCAGCGGCGCACCAGAGCACGGGAGTTGGCGGATACATCACGGAAGAGGTCCGGCCACACTGGCCCGGTATCATGGTAATAGGGCCCAGGAGCCCGCGTTCGGACGACGTGAGGATTCGATTCTTAACAGCAACACCGCTCGACGTGCGCCGCGGCAGCGGAACCTATGTGGGGATTTCCGTACTGGGGCGCGCGCTCGAGGCGCTGGGACATCGCGTGAATTACGAGACGCCGCAGGTGCGGCTGCCGGTGTACACGGCGGAGCGGCTGCTCTTCAACCGCCGGCTGCGGATATCGCCGGAGCACGACCTGACGGTCGGATTCGATATGGACGGGTACCGCATCGCGGGCGCAGCCGGGCACGTGGCGGCATTGAAGGGCGTGATTGCCGACGAAGCCCGCTTCGAGCGCGGGCTGACGCGGTGGACCATGTCCGCACAGGCCCGGCGGGAGCGGCTGCACCTGGAGCGGGCGGGGCGGGCGATCGCCACGAGCCGCTATTCGGCGGAGCGGGCGGCGGAGTTCTACGGATTGCAATGCGCTCCGGCCGTAGTGCCGGAGCTGATCGACCTGGGGGAGTGGCGGAGGGCGCTGGCGGAAGCGGACGAACCCGGCGGCGGCAACCGTTTCACGGTGCTGTTCGTGGGCCGGTTCTACCGGCGGAAGCGCGTGGACGTGCTGCTGCGGGCGGCGGCGCGGCTGCGCGGGCGAATTCCGGAGCTGGCGGTGCGAATCGTGGGCAATGGGCCGTGCGCGGCGGACTGGCGGCGGCTGGCCCGGGATCTGCAGCTTGCGCCGGCGGTGCAGTGGCTGGGCGACGTTTCGCGCGCGGAGCTGGCGCGCGAATACCGGCGGGCCTCGGTGTTCTGCCTGCCAAGCGTGCAGGAGGGGTTCGGGATCGTGCTACTCGAGGCGATGGCGGCCGGCAAGCCGATCGTGGGCGCGCGGGCGGGCGCGATTCCGGAGGTGGCGCCGCATGCAGCCCTGGCCGAGCCGGACGATGCCGAGGCGCTGGCCGCGGCGATCGAGCGGCTTTACCGGTCGGAAGCGGACCGCGAGGCGCAGGCGCGCGCGGGCCTGGAGCGGGTCGCGCGGTTCGATGCGCCGCGCGTGGCCCGGCAATTTCTGGAGGCGGGGACCGGCGCGCGGTCTACGGTAGCTTGACGGTGAAGACCAGCGGCTGACCCGGTTGGCGCGCGGCGACGAGGAATTCGCCGTTTTGCCAGTTCGCGGCCGCGGGAACCGCGAGCGGCGCCTCGCGCTGCGGCTGCGTGGCGAAGATGATTTTCAGCTCGGACGGCCCTGTGAAGGACGAAGTTGTGTAAGGCGCCATCGCGGTCAGGGCCACAGGGAGCCCGCCGCCGATCGAGAGATAACCGTTCTGCTGAGCGGTGATGCGCAGCTCGACGACATCGCCGGGATGAAGATCGGCGAGGGATGCGTCGACGAACTGGCCGGCCGCATCGCGGCGAAGGATGGAGTAGCGCAGGGCCAGCGCTGCCGCAGAGACCCTCCGCGCCGCGGCGGCGAGGAGCGGAGCGGCGGCGGAGACTTCCACCGATTCGGCCTTGGACCCGACCTGGAGCATCAGGTCACGGGCGGCCTGTGCCTGGACGGGGACTTCCTTGATGGCGGTGGGACTGAAGCCGCGGGCATGCGCGCTCAGGCTATAGATTCCAGGACGGAGCCGGGAGAACTCGTATCGTCCGGCGGGATTGGTGGAAGCTTGGGCGGATTCGGCGGTGAATTTGTTGATGGCGACGACGGTGGCGTCGGGGATGGCGGCGCCGGTCGGATCGCGGACGACTCCTTGCAGGCTCGCGCCGGCGTCGCCGGCCGGCGGGGGCGCGGATGCGGCAGCGAACGTGTTCCCGGCGGCGGCAGGAACCGGTAGCGCTGCCGGCGCCGGAGCAGCTGGCGGGGACGGCGCCGCGACGGGGGCCATGCTGCGCGCGCGAGCCAGGGGCCGCGGTTGCTTCTGTTGTACCGGCGCATCGGCCGCAGCGCGCAGGCTATCGGTATGCGCCACGGGGGGTTGCGTTGCCGCCTGCGGCTTCCCGCTAACAGCGGGGGCCGCCGGCTGAACGGCTCTCGATATCAGGACCGGGCGCGGACGGCGGGCGATCGACACCGCGACCACGGCGATGGCGGCCATCGCGAGGGCGGCCGCGACCGGGCGCCAAAGCCAGGCACGGCGCGGCGGGGGATCGAGAGCCGCCAGCAGGCGCTCGCGCGAGGCGGGGTCGCGCAGAAGGTCGCGCAGGGGCTGCTCGCGCAGGAGCGCATCGAAGAGGGCCTGATCGTGGAGCGCCGCTTCGCAGAGGGCCTGCTGCTCGGCATCGGTGAGGGTGCCGGCGGCATATCCGCCGAGGAGCTTTTCGATGTCGCGCGGGTTCATCGGCGCCCCTCCCAATCGCCGCCCAGCGATTCCAGCAGGTTTTTGCGGCAGCGGTGGTCCCAGGTGTAGACGGTATTCAGGGAGCGCGCGCCGAGGATTTTCTGGATTTCCGGAAAGCTGCGCCCTTCGAGCTTGAGGCGCATCAACTCCCGGCAGCGTCCGCCGAGTTGGGAGAACGCGCGCGCCAGGCGCTCGAGCATCTGCTTGCGTTCCAACGAGTCGGCCGGGTTGTGATCGAGGTCGGGCAGCGGGATATCCGTGACGGACACCTGGGTATACTCGCCGCGGCGGACTGCCTTGCGGCGCAGGCTCATGATTTTGAACCGCACGATCTGGAGCGAGAGAGGCAGGAGGTCTTCGGCGCGGTCGAGGTGGGGGTATTTCTCGTGCAGCACCATGAGCACCTCTTGCGCCAGGTCCTCGGCGGCGTCCCTCGATAGATGAGATGCCGCGAAGCGGACAATCCTTTCACGGAGGAGAACGAGGATGTCATCGCGGGACACGGCCGCTTGTATTGTAGCGCGGGCGCGCGCTAGTGCTTCAGGAAATGCCCGATCGAGCGCGTGGCCTGGCGCAGGCGCTGGTCGTTTTCGATGAACGCGAAGCGAACGAAGCCCTCGCCCATGGGGCCGAAGCCGATACCCGGCGAGACCGCGACCTGCGCTTTTTCGAGCAGCAGCTTGGCGAATTCGAGCGAGCCGAGCGAGCGAAACCGCTCCGGAATCGGCGCCCAAAGGAACATCGAGCCGCGCGGTTTCTCCACCGGCCAGCCGGCGCGCTTGAGGCCGCTCACCAGAACGTCCCGGCGTCTTTGATAGATCGCGCAGATCTTGCGCGTATCTTCTTCACACTCGCGCAGGGCAATGATCGAGGCGATCTGGATGGGCTGGAACACGCCGTAATCGAGGTAGCTTTTGATGCGGGCCAAGGCGGCGATCAGGCGCGGGTTGCCGAGGCAGAATCCGACGCGCCAGCCGGCCATGTTGTAGCTCTTCGACATGGAGAAGATCTCCACGGCCACTTCCTTGGCTCCGGGCACCTGCAGAATGCTGGGTGCCCGATAGCCGTCGAAACCGAGATCGGCGTAGGCGAAATCGTGGATGATCATCGTGCCGTGGCGCTGGGCGAGCTCGACGATTTCGCGCAGGTAATCGAGATCCACGCACGTCGTGGTCGGGTTGTGCGGAAAGGAGATCAGCAGAAATTTGGGTTTGCGCGTCGAGGTGCGGAAGAGATCGTGAAGCCGCTCCAGAAATTCGGCGGCGGTGGGCATAGGGAGCATGCAGCCGTGGCCCTCCGCCATGAAGACGCCGTACTGGTGGATGGGGTAGGCGGGATTGGGCGAAACCACCACGTCGCCGGGGCCGAGAGCGGCGAAGAGCAGATGCGCCAGGGCATCTTTGGCGCCAATGGTCACGATCGCTTCGCGCTCGGCATCGAGCTCGACGCCGTAATTGTCGCGATAGCGCCGGACGATCTCCTCGCGCAGCTTCGGGATGCCCCGCGACTGCGAGTAGCGGTGGTTGCGGGGGTTGCGGGCGGCTTCGACCAGCTTGTTCACCACAGCGCGCGGCGTGGCGCCGTCCGGATTGCCCATGCCGAGATCGATGACATCGATCCCTGCGGCGCGCGCCTTGGCGCGCATCTCGTTGATGACGGCGAAGACGTACGGGGGGAGCTTCTGTATCCGGTAATACTCATCCGAGGTGGGTTGCATTACCCGCTATTTTACGACGACGAACGGATGGCGCCGACGAGCTGCGCTTCCACCAGGAAGCGCTCCGGGGCGTTGCCGACGTAATAGAACGGATAGCAGGTGATCAGGCTGAGCTCGGCATCGGGGGTAGGATCGAGGACTTCGGTGTCCTCGGTCGAGATCACACGCTCGGAGCGGACGCGATAGAGGTATTCGCCGGCGGACGTCTCGATGATGATGTCGTCGCCCTTGCGGATATCCTTGAGCACGCGGAAGTGGGTATCGCGGTGGCCCGCGATGACGCAGTTGCCGTTGACGCCCGGCATGGCCGTGCCGATGAGGTGGCCGGGGCCGCGGCGGAGATCGGCCATGCGGTCGCCTTCCACCACGTACAGCTTGGCATCGAGACGGGGAATCGTCAGCTTGGCGACGGTCTCGCCGGGTTTGGGACGCGCGGGGGCCGGGGTTGGCGCGGGCTCCGTCTCGAGCAGGGGAGGTTCGGAATCCGTGTTGGGAGATTCGGAGACTTCGGGCGGTGGAGAGCCTGTGGACAGCGATTGCTCAAATTCGTGCTCGGCTTCGACCTGGCCGGTGAGGGAACCGATATATTCACGAGCGCCCCATAGCAGGAAAAACGCGCCCGCGGCGATCAGCAGGAAGGAGATCGTATTGAGCCGCTTGCGTGACATGGGCCAGGTCCTTTGGATTCGGGGCGCTCGTGTTTTCGATTGGCGTTACCGTTTGCGGCGCAGCGCGAGGCCGACGCCGGAAAGCGAACTGCCGCCCAGCAGCATCATGAGCCAGCCGGCGGAAGTCTTCGGGATTGCGGGAGCCGGTGCCGGTGCCGGAGCGGGGGCCGGAGGCGGCGGCGCGGTGGTGGTCGGCGCCGGCGGTGCGGGCGTCGATTCCGGAGCGGCCGGAGGCGCCTGCTCGGTCACCGTGGAGTACGTGGCGGCGAGCGTGACGGGCTCCATCCTCTCCTTCTCACGCATCTTCACAGCCGCCGGGAGCGGGAATTCGTAGCCGTAGTCCTTTCCTTGAATCCAGACCCTGTCGAAGTAATAGTCCGGTCCGAAATGATGCAGCACGACCGAGGTGTGCTCGGGCGTATTCACGTCCAGAGCGGGAATCGTCATCGCCGACGTTTCGAATCTGGTGCCATTTTCCGAGTAGATCAACAGTACGCGGCTTCCACCGCCCTGGTCGCGCATCTGCTGGATGACGTAATCTCCCGGCGGTAGCGTCTTGTCGCCGACGGTCACGCTGTAGGGGATGTGGACATCCACGCGATCGTACAGCGGGCCCTGGGCTTTGCCGGGGGTTAGGAGCGTAGCGAGCCCCAAGGCCGTGATACCCGCTGCGAGAATCATGGTTCCGATTTTCATACCTTGTGCAACTCCTTTGTTCTCGTCGAAGCAGCGCTTGACTTGCGGCAGGCACTCGCTGCCGCAAACTGGCTAGACAGGTTGCAAGCGGTTTACCAAAACTTCGGAACGGACGAGCGGGTTACAGTAACCTTCTCCGACTTTTGCCCGACACGTGAGAACCGAGCCGGAATCGGCGGCTGAGGCGTGCGCGCACGCACGCACCGGCCGGCTTTGCCGGGCAGGCGAGTGGTCGCGCGAACACATTGGCCGTTCACTGACGTTGCCATTCGGGAGATTCGGGATATTCTGGCGGGAGCAATATTACGGGCCGGATCGCTCAAGTCCTGTGCCGTCCGCGTGGACGTCCGGTTTTTACTCGCCCGCGGCCCGCCACCGAATCGAGGAGAACGAGTGACGGCGCCAGCGATCGCTTCCCATATCCGCCAGCCCCGCTCCCGATGGGCGGTTCCTGCGGCCATTCTATTTGCCGCTCTGGTCACGGCGTTTTACGCCGCCGTGTGGAAAGATGCGCCGTTCCACGCCACCGATACGCCGGAGTACCTGGAAGCGGCGCGGGCGATCGCTACCGGCCATTTCGAAATCCAGCAGCCGCGCACGCCCGGGCTGCCGTTGTTCGTGCTCCTGGCGGGAACGGGGCGCGGCTTCTTCCTGCTCTCGCTGGCGCTACACCTGGCAGCCGTGGGACTGCTCGCGTGGGTGCTGGCAGCGATGGGTGTGAACGGGGTACTCATTGCGCTGTTCGCGGCGATCGCCGTGCTGCCGGGCTTCGTCCAGAAGGACGCGTACATTCTGAGCGAAGGGCTTTTCGAATTCCTGGTGGCCGCGGGATTCGCCGGGCTATGGCCGGGCCGCCGCGCCCCGTGGCGGCTGGCCCTCAGCGGGACGGCCTTCGCTCTGGCCACGCTGACGCGTCCGCAGAATCAACTGCTGCCGCTTGTGCTCATGGCGCTGCTCGCCGTCTATTTCGGCGGGCGCGGCGTTCGGATGGCCGCCTGGTTGATGGCGCCGTACTGCCTGATCGTCGGCGGTGTGATGGCCAACAATTTCGTGCGGTTCCACGATCCCGGCCTGACCTACACCGTCGGCTTCCACCTGGGGACGCGGACGGTCACCCTTTATGAAGACATTCCGGACCGCCAGTTGCGGGATGTGCTGGTGGCCACCCGCAACGCCGCATACGGCAACCCCAACCGCAATATCTACTGGACCAGCCTGTATACGCGCGACGAGCTCGGGCGGATGAAGGGCATGACGCGCCAGCAACTGGCCCGCTACGAGCGGGACGTGTTTGTGCGCCTGATCCTGGGACACCCGCTGGCTTACCTCGAGGAGGTAGGGCGCGGGTTCGTGCACTTCTGGTTCCCGGACCTCAGCAAGCAGACCAACCAGGGCCGGGCCCTGCGCGCGGTGAGCATGGCGGCGCAGGTGGGGCTCGCATTCGTCTTCTGGCCGGTGTTCGTCGTCTGGGCCGGACTGTGGTTGGGCCGGCGGGCGCTGCCCGTGCCGGAGTGGCTGGAGAACACGGCGCAGCGGTTCATTTTTGCCGCCGGGATGGCCACGATCCTGTACACCGCGGCGATCTGCTGCCTGTTCGACATGGGCGAGCCGCGGTACCGCACCACGGTGGACCTGGAAATCCTGTTCGTGGCCGTCGTGGCGGGCGATTTTCTTTGGAAGGCGCGCCGGGCGAGAACGGCTATCGCACGCCGCTGAGCGCGGTTTTCGTCGTGCTCTGCGGCGCCGGCGCGGCCGAGAAGGAGTGGACGGAGGCGAAGCGGTAGCGGATGAGCGTCCAGAGCGCTTCGTAGCCGTCGCGGGCGCGAATCTTTTTGCCGTCCAGGATGCCGCGCGGGCTGTAGGAGATCGGCACTTCGTGGATCGTGTGGCCCAGGCGGCGCACTTTGGCGGTGACCTCCGGGCAGAATTCGAAACGCATCGCGCGCAAACGGATCGATCGTAGCAAGGAGGTCCGGAAGGCCTTGTACGCGGTGGCCTCGTCCGTGATGGCGGCGCGGTACAGGACGTTCGCGGCCAGCGTCAGAATGCGGTTGGCCAGCCAGTTCGACCACTTCATGCCCCGCACGCCGCCGCGGAAACGCGATCCGTAGACCACGTCGGCGGCGCCTTCGACGAGCGGCTGGAGCACTTTGACGTAGTCGCGAGGATCGTACTCCAGATCGCCATCCTGCACCAGGATGACATCGCCGCTGGCCTTGGCAATGCCGATGCGAAGGGCGGCGCCCTTTCCAAAGTTCACGACGGAATGGTGGACGTGCACGATGGCGAAGCGCTCATCGGTCTTCAGGCGGTCGAGCAGGTCCGTGGTGCCGTCGGTCGAGCCGTCGTCCACCACCACGATCTCCTTTTCGCATCCGGCCGGGAGCGGCGCGGCGATGACGCGCTCCAGCACCAGCGGCAGCGTGGGGAACTCGTTATAAACCGGGATCAGGATCGAGACTCGCACGGAACCTCTGCCATCCGTCAAGCGCCATCATCGTGCGCGCGCGATCCGGTGTCAAACCCCGCTTGTGGGAAATGCGACGCCCGGCGGAATGCGGCGCGCGCTGCCGTACGGAGACGAAATACGCACGCGCTCATACCTGCGCTTCCGCCGCGAAGCGGACCTCGCGGCCGCCGTTCCGGATGGATTCGCGCGCGGCCTCGATCACCCGCTCGTTATAGCTGCTGTTGGCGGGCGTGGCGATGAGGCCCGCCGCATCGATCTCCTCGAGCGTTTTGCGGCCACTTTCGACCGCAATGGCCGCCTCCACGATCGCCTCGATCGAGCGGAAGCCGTAGCCGACGGGATTGAGGCCGGGGCCGCCGGCGTCCACGTACTGAAAATAGTCGGGGCTGGGCTCGGTGTAAGACGGGGGCGAGACATAGCAGTGCTGCAAGCCGCGGTATTGATCGGAATGCGCCAGCCAGCCGCCGGCATCGCCTCCCTGGCAATAGAGCGTGAGGCCCTGCGTGTTGCTGCCGGGCGCGGCATCGGGAAACCCGAGAGCGTTCTGCACGTTCAGGCAGGCGCCGTTGCTCCACAGGACGCGGGCATCGGTCCAAAGATAGCCCTCGCGGCCGTTCGGAAAGCGGTCCAGAATGCCGTAAACGCTGACGGCCGCGGGCAGGAGGCCGGTGATGAAGTGGACCAGGTCCACGTAATGGCAGCCGATATAAGTGAACGCGTCGGAGTGCTCGGCGGTCATCCAGTTCTGGAAGTTGGAGTGGCGGTAATACCACTTTTCGAGCAGGCAGGCCGTGCCGAGCCGGAACTCGCCGAAGCGGCCCTCGCGGTAGGCGCGGCGGGCGAGCAGGCTGCGATCGTCGAAGCGCTTGTGGTATTCCACGCCGACGAGGAGATTGCGGCGGCGGGCCTCGTCCCGGATAGCGGCGGCCTCAGCGTGGCGCAGCACCAGCGGCTTGACCACGCAGACATGCTGATCGCGGTGAAGCGCCTCCATGACGGCTTCGTAGTGCAGTTGGTCCGGCAGCGCGATCACCGCCAACTGCCGCGGCGGCAGACCGGCCAGGACCGCGCGGTAGAGTTCCGGCTGTGGCGCGGGCGCGGGCGCGGCCGGGTGCATGCGAAAGGACTGGCCGGGAAATGCGCGGCGGATCGCCTCCGCTTCGGCGAGCCGGCGGACGGATTCGTGCGTGGAGGCGCAGACGGAGATTTCGCCGATCCGCCCCCGTCGCTGGAGATGAAGCAGCGAGGGCAGAATCTGATCGTGGGCGATCATCCCCGCGCCGATGAGGAGGACATCCATCACGCACTGGCCGCCTGCCGCACGCTTTCCGCGAAGGCTTCCTCCAGGGCCTGGACGCTCTCGATCACCGCGTCCTCCGGAATCACCAGCGGAGGGCAGATTTTAATCGTCGCGCCGCCGAACCCGACGGGGGCGAACATGAGCACGCCCTTGTGCAGCGCGCGCTGCACCACGTCGAAAGCCAGGTCGGCATCGGGCTCCGTGGTGCCGGGCCGGACGCAGGCCAGGCCGGCGACCAGTCCCTTGCCCGCGACACAGCCGATCTGCGGGAAGCGGGCGGCCATGGCCTTAAGCCCGCGGTGCAGGACGGCGCCGCTCTTGCGGGCGCGCTCCGCCAGCTTTTCGTTCAGGACCAGATCGATGGAGGCCAGCGCGGCGGCGCAGCAGACGGGGTTGCCGGCATGGCTCGAAGTCATGCTGAGCGGCGGATACAGATCCAGCACCTCGGGACGGCCGGCCACGGCGGAAAGCGGCAGCGAGCCGGAGATTCCCTTGCCGAACACCGCAATATCCGGCACGATACCGTATTGCTCGAAGCCCCATAGCGTGCCGGTGCGGCCGAAGCCGGCCTGGATCTCGTCACAGACCAGCAGGGCCTTGTGCCCGGTGCACCACTGCCGCAGCGCCTCCATATAGCGCACGGGCGCAAAAGCCGCGCTCCCGCCCTGATAGGTTTCGAGAATCACGCCCGCCACGTTCTGCGGCTCGACGCCCCGCTCGCGCAGGGCGCGCTCGAAACTCTCGAAGGATGTGTCCGGTGTGCGGAAACCGTCCGGAAAGGGGACCTGCACAAAGCCGGGGTCCAGGTTGACGATCCACTGCTTCAGCTCTGGGATGCCGCCGGCCTGCTGCGCCCCGAGCGTGCGGCCGTGGAACGCCTTGTCATAGGAGACGATGACGTGCTTGGAGCGCCCGCCCGTCTTGACGCCCCAGGTGCGGCACAGTTTCAAGGCGCACTCTACGGCCTCCGAGCCGACGCTGTAGAGAAACACCTTCTTGAGCGGTTCGGGGAGAATCGAAACCAGCTTTTCAGCCAGCCGCGCCCGCGGTTCATTGGCGAAAGAGAAGCTGGTGAGCAGATGGGCCTGGGCCTGGGCCGCAATCGCATCGGCGATCTCCCGGCGGCCATGGCCGGCGTTGGCGATGAGCACGCCGGAGGACCAGTCGATCCAGCAGTTTCCCCAGGCATCCCAGACCTGAAAACCCTCCGCCCGGTGCCACACCACCGGCGGCTGGCCGCGCATGGCGCGCGGCTCGCACTCATACAGCTTTTCGAGCGCCGGAAGCGACTCCGGAACCGGCAGCGGGGTCGCTACCCGCCGGTATTTCGTTTGAACCGGCGGAAAAGAGTGCGGAGCCAAGGTAAATTCTTTTCCCATGTGTTCTAAGACCCAAACACTTCAGTATCATTCTGAGTATGGCACGCGCCGGGTGGCTGGTCCTTTGGTTCTTGGTGTGGGTGGGGGTGGCGGCGGCGCAGACCCAATTGAACGTAACCCACGCCCCCGGCGGCTTCGTGGGAAGCAACGCGTGCCGCACTTGCCATCCGGACGTCTGGCATAATTTTTACCGCAATCCGCATTTCAAGACCCTGGTTTCGGGCGACGCGCCGCCGGCGCGGAGCGGCTGCGAGGGCTGCCACGGCCCGGGCGCGGCGCACGTGGAGGCGCGCGGCGGCAAGGCGACGATTCCGCACGCGTTCTCGCTCATGACCACCGCCCAGGTGATGGAGGACTGCCTGGGATGCCACGCGCGCGATTTCGGCAAGGTCAACATCCAGCGCTCGGAGCACACGTTGAACGGTGTGGCCTGCACGAACTGCCACTCGATCCACCATTCCTCCGCGTCCCGCCACCTGCTGGCCAAGCCGGAGCACGAGCTGTGCTATACCTGCCACGCCACCATTCGCGCGCAGTTCGCCATGCCCTCGAAACACCGCGTCGACGAGGGCTTCATGGAATGCTCGGACTGCCACAATCCGCACGGCGCCTTCGCTCCCACCTCCGCGATGGGGCAGCGGCCGCGCATGGTCGAGCAGGCTCTGGGCAATGAGCAGCCGTGCCTGAAATGCCATGCGGATAAGCGCGGGCCGTTCGTTTACGAGCATCCCTCGGTGGCGGTGGAGGGCTGCAACACTTGCCATTATCCGCACGGCTCGATGAATGCCCGCCTGCTGCGGCGGCCGGTGGTGTTCACGCTCTGCCTGGAATGCCACAACGGCGGCGGCTCCGGCACGCGCAACCAGGGCGTGGATATTCAATCGGCGCGGCACAATCTGCTCGACCCCCGATTCCAGCGGTGCACGGCGTGCCACGTGCGCATTCACGGGTCCAATGCCGACCAGTATTTCCTGAGGTGAACCGCATGGCGACGCGTATCTGCATTCTCGTGGGACTGGCAGTGGCGGCGGCGGCCCAGGAACCCGTGGCGCCCACCCCGGCGCAGGTCGGCGGGCCGCGCGGCGAAAACAGCAGCGACTACAACATCACGCAGTCCTGGGAACTCGGCTACCGCTGGGCGATGCCGGGCGGCGATCTTGGCATGTACCGCAGCGTCGATAACTACCATGATGGCGCGCGGCTGCTGGGGAGCAGTTTCGCCATCCGTTCCCGCGACGGCCACGGCCGCCTGTTCGACGAGATTCTGCTGAACACTCTGGGCCTTGGCGGCGATCCGTACCAGTCCGCCATGCTTCACGCGGAAAAGAACGGCCTCTACCGGTACGATCTGCTCTGGCGCCTGGACGATTACTACAATCCGGCCCTGACCGCCACGGGCAATTACGGTCTCGGCATTTCCGGCGCGGTCCCGCTGCTCGCAACCCAGGGGCTGCACAGCATGGATACCGAGCGGCGCATGCAGGACCACGAGCTGACGCTGTTCCCTCAGTCGCGCATCCGCTTCCACCTCGGTTACGGCCGGAACACGGAGGATGGCCCGGCGCTTTCCACCGCGCAGGAGTTCGATCCCAACGGGAGCGGCTACCCGGTGTTCCTGGATGTAAAGCGCCACTGGAACGAGTACCGCCTGGGCGCCGAATTCGATTTTGCCGGATTCCGCTTCACCGTCACGCGGCGCTGGGATTTTTTCAAGGACGACACGCCCTACTCGGCCGCCGCCGGCGCCATCGGCTCCGCCACGCCGGGCGACCAGACCGTGCTCAATCACTTCAACCGCGCCGCGCCCATCCACGGCGCCAATCCCGGCTGGCTCGGCAACCTGTTCACGCGCCGCAAACGCTGGGGTATGGACGCGCGTCTCACCTATGTCAGCGGCAATAACGACTTCCTGCTGGATGAGCTGGCGCTCGGCACGAGCCAGTTCGGCGCGGCCGCTGCCCGCCAGATCGTTGCCGGCGGCAATGCCCATCGCGACGACCTCGCCGGCAACTTCACCGTGCAGTTATTTCCCACCGAACGGCTGACCGTGACCAACGGGACATCGGTGCTGAGCAACCGCACGGACGGGCCTTCCAGTTACACCGAACTAGACAACGGGCTCAACACCGGCGCGACGGTTTACTTCCGCTATCTCGGCGTGCGCATGTACACCAACGCGACCACCGTAGATTACCGGCTCACCCCGAAGCTCGGCTTTTTCGCGGGCTACGATTACTCCGACCGGCCCGTGCGCACCGTGGAAGGGCTCACCATTCCCGCCTTCGCCAACTCCACCGAGAACGATGTCTACCAGGTCAGCAACCATATGAACTCGGCGCGCGCCGGAGTGCGCTTCCGGCCGTGGAAGCCCTTCAGCGTGACCCTCGACGCGGGCATCGGGCGGTCGAATAACCCGCTCACGCCGGTCAGCGAGAAGAACTTCCACTCGATCCATGGCCGCGCCGAGTACCGCACGCGCCGCGTGCAGCTTTCCGCGGGATACCGCCAGGATTACAACCTGAACGCGCCCTCCACACTCACGCCGTTCGATTCGCATTCGCGGCAGTACAGCGCGGGCGGCTCCTGGACGCCGCGGGATTGGTTTTCGATCGACGCCAGTTACCTCAAGCTGCACCTGGACACTACCGGCGGCCTCGCGTTCTTCGCCGGCGCCGGCTTCCGCACGCAATTACAAACGGGCTATGTGTCGTATTACTTGAGCAACATCCATTCCGGCACGCTGGCGGCGCACTTCGCCGTCCGGCGGCGCGCGGATGTGTACCTCGGATATTCGATCACGAAAGATACGGGCGACGGGCGGCCCGCCCCGGCGCCCGCGGGCGTTACGGACCCGATCGCATCGCTGCTCGATTCCGTGCAGACGTTCCCGCTGACCTATCACGCGCCGATGGCGCGCTTATCGATCCGGATCTCGGAGAAACTCCGTTGGAACGCGGGATATCAGTTTTATAACTACAACCAGCAATTCAATTTATTGGGCTACTACCAGAACTTTCACGCGAATACGGGGTATACGAGCGTTCTCTGGAGTTTTTGAGGGCCGCCGATCGCCACACCCACACCAGCGCCGCTCCGATCAGGATCAACGCGGCGCTCAGCCCGACCCAGATTCCGGGCGCGCCCCAGCCGAATCGGAAGCAAAGCGCATACGCCACCGGCATCCCGATGACCCAGTAGCCGATGAGGTGCGCGATCATCGGCGTGCGCGTGTCGCCAACGCCCCTTAGCGCGCCGGTGGCCACGATCTGCAGGCCGTCGAACAGCTCGAAGAACGCGGCGATGCGCAGCAGCACCGCGCCCGATGCGATCACGGCGGCATCGGCGATGAATACGCGCACGATCCAGCGAGGCACAGTCCACAGCGCGACGCCGGCCGCGCCCATGAACAGGCTGCTGAGCAGCAGGGCCGCCCATCCGGCCGCGGCCACGCCGCGCGCGTCCTTGCGTCCCATTGCCTGCCCGACCCGCACCGCGGCGGCGGAACTGATCCCCAGCGGCACCATGAATGTGGTGGCGATGACCTGCACAGCGATCCCGTGGGCGGCAAGAGAGACCGCGTCCAGCCGGGCCGCCAGCACCGTGACGACGCCGAAGACCGCGCCTTCGAACGCAATCTGCCCGGTGGCCGGCAGCCCGAGCGCGATGAGCCGGCGGAGGCGCGCCAGATCCGGCCGCCAGCTCATCCGGAAGAGCAGTCCGCCCGTTCGCCGCTCGTTCCACACCACCGCGCCCCCGAGCACCAGCATCATGTACAAGCGCGAAAGGGAGGTCGACCATCCGGATCCCGCCAGGCCCATCGCGCGCGCGCCCAGATGGCCGTACATCAGCGCCCAGTCGCCCGCGACATTGACCGCGTTGGCGCTGACGAGCGCGAACGTGATCGGGTGCACGATATCCACCGCCTGCAGATAGCGCCGGAACGCCGTGGCGAGCATAAACGCCGGAATTCCCCACAGCAGCGCGTGCGCGTAGGGCGTGCACTGCTCCATGACCCGCGGATTGGCGCCAGAGGCGGCGATGATCGGCAGAGCCGCCAGGATCAGGCCGGCGATCAACGGCGTGATCAGCAGGCCGAGCCAGAATCCATTGATCAGGGTGCGGCGGCAGTCGCGCGGATCGCCCGCGCCATGCGATTGCGCCACCAGCGTATCCATGCCGAGCAGCATGCCGATGAAGCTGCTGGCCAGGGGATAGAAGATCATGTTCCCCAGGATTCCCGCTCCCACCGCCGCCGGGCCGAGCGGCCCGGCCATGATGGTATCCACGATGCCCATCACCATCCCGCCGACCTCGGCCGCTGCCAGCGGCGCGGCCAGCCGCAGCATGGGACGGAATTCCCGTTTCAGATCTGCCAGGGCGAGGGACATGCAGGCTACGCCTTGGGGTGCGCCTTATCGTACACCGCCATCAGATCGGTGAGCGAGACCTGCGTGTACTTCTGCGTGGTGGAAAGCCGGGCGTGGCCGAGCAACTCCTGAATCGCGCGCAGATCGGCTCCGGCCGAAAGCAGATGCGTGGCATACGCGTGGCGGAAGCTGTGAGGATGCAGCGAGGGGTCGCCGGCCAGGCACGTGGCGTAGAGCTTGACGATCCCGGCGATGCCTTGCCGCGTGAGGCGTCGTCCGCGGTGGTTCAGAAGCACGGCCGGCTCGTCGCGGACCACGGGCCGCTCGCCCAGATACCGCTCCAGCGCCTCCGCCGCCTGGCGCGGCAGCGGCACCTGGCGCTCCTTGCGGCCTTTGCCGCGCAGCCGCAGCCAGCCGGCGGTGCGGTCGATGTCCTCCAAGTTCAATCCGGCGAGCTCGCTGACCCGCATGCCGCAACCGTAGAGCAGCTCGAAAATGGCGCGGTCGCGCGCCGGGTGCGGCCGCTCGAGCTTGCGCGCGGCCACCCCATCGAGCAGGCTGTTCACCTGTTCGGCCGAAGGCACTTCCGGCAGGCGTTTCGCCGCGCGTGGCGTCCGCACCAGCCGCGCCACGTTGACCGGGACCGCGCCTTCGCGCAGCATGAAGCGGAACAGCCCGCGCACCGCCGCCAGCTTGCGCCGGATGGTGACTGGATCGAGCTTCTGCCCGTAAAGCCACGCCAGCCACTCGCGCAGGATCAGCAGATCGACCGCCGATGGCGCGGGCGGCGCGGCTTCGGGCGGCGAGAGGAATTCGAGGAACTGCGCCAGGTCCGCGGCGTAAGCGTCCACCGTGTGGGGCGAGGCGCCGGTCCGCACCAGTTCTTGCCGGTACCGATCGATCTGGCGCGCAAGCTCCGAGGCCGGCTGTAGGGGCCGGGCATGCCCGGCCCGATCCTCAGACGTGGACATGCAGGTATTGATCCAGCGCTTCCAGAGCGCGGCGGCAGACCTCGGCGTGGCGCGCCTTCTTGTCGTGCCGCAGCCGCTGATACGTCTCGGGATCGAGCTGCGGCAGCAGATCGAAGGTGATGTTGGCCGGCTGGTAGCGATTGGGGTCGGCGCCCGAGACGTAGCGGCAGAGCGAGCCCATCGCGGTGGCGGCAGCGAGCGGCCGGGGCTCGCTTCCGGAGGCGAGCGCGGCGGCATGCATCCCGGCCATCAGGCCGGTCGCGATGGACTCCACGTAACCCTCCACGCCCGAAATCTGACCGGCGAAAAACACTTCCGGCCGCGCGCGCAGTTGCAGCGTTGGCGTGAGGAGCGCCGGCGCGTTGATGTACGTGTTGCGATGGATCTGGCCGTAGCGCAGGAACTCGGCGCGCTCGAGGCCGGGAATCATGCGGAGGATGCGCGCCTGCTCGCCGAACTTCAGGTGGTTCTGAAACCCGACCAGATTGAAGCTGTCGGCGCGCAGGTTTTCCTGCCGCAACTGCACCGCGGCCCAGGGTCTCCGTCCGGTGCGCGGGTCGATGAGCCCCATCGGCTTCATGGGACCGAAACGGAGCGTATCGCGCCCGCGCCGCGCCAGCTCTTCGATCGGCAGGCAGGCTTCGAAAAAGGGCGTGCCGCTCTCCTCGATGTGGGAAGCCACACTTTCCGCACGCAGCAGCTCGTCCACGAAGCGCTCGTACTGCTCGCGATCTAGCGGGCAGTTCAGGTAATCGTCCGTGCCCGTGCTCGATTTGCCATAGCGCGAAGCCCAGAATGCGATCGAGGTATCGACCGAATCGGCCTCCACGATCGGGCTGATGCTGTCGAAGAAAAACAAGCGGTCCGAGCCGGTCAGCCGGCCGATCTCCTGCGCCAGCGCATCGCTGGTGAGCGGGCCGGTGGCGATGATGACGATGCCCTCCGGGATGCGCGTGACTTCCTCGCGCCGCAGCTCGATGCGCGGCTCGCCCGCCACCGCCGCCGTCACCTCGGCGGAAAAGATCTCGCGGTCCACCGTGAGCGCGTGGCCGCCGGGCACGCGCGCCTTTTCGGCCGCGCGCAGCAGCAGCGCATCGCAGCGCCGCAGCTCCTCCTTGAGCAGCCAGGACGCGGTGTTCTCCTGCTCCGATTTGAGCGAGTTGCTGCACACCAGCTCGGCCAGGCGGTCCGAGCGATGCGCCGGTGTGGGCCGCACCGGACGCATTTCGTAGAGGATGGCCCGCCCGCCCCGCCGCGCAATCTGCCACGCCGCCTCGCTGCCGGCCAGCCCGCCGCCGATGATGTGGATGGGTTCCCGCATGCCCGAACCTTCAGGATAGCCGATTGATTTTCGCCCTGGCTCGGGGTCGTGATGAGCCTGTTTGCTCGCCAGAAGGCAGGTTCACGGCAATTCGACCTCTACCCAATCTCCGTCCTTCAGTTGAAAAATATCCCGCAGCCGAACATCCGTCGCGATCTCGATGATGTTCCGCGAGTGATGCCCTGTACCTTGTTCATTTGGATCCGTGCGGAGCAGAAAAGCAGGGCGATCGAAAATCCGGCACGGTACAATGCTCACCGAGACGGTTCCTCCATACTCCTTCGCTTCTAGCCGCAGGACACTCGCCGGTAGAGAATACGGAGCGGGCAGTTCGATATTGAGCGTTCCTGGGTACAGCCGCATACCGGTCTTCTCAGCGTAGAACGCATTCAGGCGTTCGATCCAAAAGCCGAAATTCGCGCGCCCGCTGACCACTCTGCCTCGGAGCCGCTGCATATCGGCCTCGATCCGCTACCCGGCAGCCTTCCGCAGCGCCTCGTCCAGCGCTGCCGGCCACGTCGCCTCGCTGCCCGCCAGCCCGCCGCCGATAATGTGGATGGGGTCCCGCATGCCCGTTCTCTTCAGGATAGCGGATTGTTTTTTGGCCCTGGTCGTGAGCGTGTTGCGCGAGCCTGCGCGACTTAGCCCTGCCGTGCCTCCTGCCGGCACAGTAACCGGGTCATCCCGGTGCTGATGCCCGATTAGCCATAACGCCAAGGCCTGCGACCCGGGCTTCCCTTCGCTTCCGGAATTGCATACAATCTCTACCGATGCCCAAGCAACTGATTCTTCTCGTTAGCGGCCTGTTCCTGCTGGCGGGCGCCGGCCGGGCCGATTGGCAGCAAGTGGAGGCGATGCAAGCCGGGGCTCCGATCATGGTGACCTCGGGCTTCGTCACGAACGCGGGGAAATTCGTTCGCGCCAGCGCGGACGCGGTCACCCTGGAAACACAGACCGGCCAGGTGACGGTGCAGAAGGCCGACGTGGATGACGTCTATATTTTCCGTTCGCACGCCGAACGTGTCCACCGGGCGCTGCTCTTCGGCGGCATCGCGGCCGGCGCTACGGCAGCGGCCCTTTTCCCGCTGGCGGCGATAGCGGCTCACCCCAACTACGTTGCCCCATCGATCGGCACGGCCGGCGACGGCCTCGCCTTCGGACTGGTTGGATCGCAACACCGCATCAAGCGCATCTACCGGCGCGACTGACCCGGCGCCCGCTATCCCGCCGCCTTACGCAGCGCCTCGCCCAGCGCCGCCTGCCGCTGCTCATCCAGCTTGTGCCCGCCAGCGGTCACGTAGAACACGTCGATCGCCTTATGCGCCTGCGTATCGATCAACACCACCTCGATATTGGCCCCGCTTGCTGAAATCGCCGAGGCCAAATCGTACAGCAGCCCCGGCCGGTCCTGCGCGACAATTTCCACCAGCGTGGCGGACCGGCTGGCGTCCGAATCGAACGAAATCCGCGGCGCGAATGCCGCTTTGCGGCTCGGCAGCGGCGGTTTCGGCCGATGGCGCAGCAGATCGCGCACGTTCAGCTTGCCCGCAATCACGCGTTCGGCCGTGGCGCGCAGCCTTTCCACTTCCGGCGGGTTGAGGTCCAGCGTGCGGTGCGGATCCTCGAACGCGAATGTATCGAGCACCAGGCCCTGGCTGTTGGCGAATGCCTCCGCCCGGACGATGTTCATCCCGAAGCTGGAGATGGTCCCGGCGGCGGCAGCGAACAGGCCGGGGCGGTCGCCTGCGATCAGCGTAAGCTGCCACGCAGCGTCCAGGCGCCGCAAATCCACGGCCACGCCGCCCGGCGCGCTCGCCCGGCGCGCTTCGAGCGCCAGGTGCATCTCGATCTCTTCCGGCGTGTGGGTCCGCAGGTACCGCGTCGGCAGACCGCGCAGGAAGTCGGAATCCGCTGCCTCCACGCGCTCCGATTCCAGCTCCCGCGTGAATTCCGCGTGAAGCATCAGGTAGAGCTGCCAGAGCTGCTCGGCGCGCCACGGCGTCATCGCGGCGGGATTCACGGCGCTGATATCGGCGTACGTGAGGAGCGCCAGCGCCTTCAGCCGCTCCACCGTTTCCACCTGCTGCGCCAGCGCGTGGATCGCTTCCGGGTCGAACAGGTCGCGCGACCGCATCGCCGCGGAGAGATCCAGGTGACGGCGGATCAGGAACAAGACCGTATCGCGCTCCGGCGGCGGCATGCCGATGCGGCGCGCCGCGGCTTCCGCCAGCCGGAGGCCCGCATCCACGTGGCCTTCCCCGGCCGCTTTGCCCGAATCGTGGAAGAGCAAGGCGAAGCGGAGCACCGCGGGCGCCCGAACTTCCGCCAGCAGATCGCGGAATGGCCCGTCCGCCGCCGCGAGTTTGTCGAGCGCCACCAGCGTGTGCTCATCGACCGTGTATCGATGATAGAAGTCCCGCACGACCAGGCACTCGATTCCATCCAGCTCCGGAAAAATCGCGCCCAGCACCCCGCAGTCGTGCATGGCGCGCACCGCGGCGGCAGCGTGCGGCAGCTCCAGAATGCGGGAAACCGCCGGCCACAGCGGCGCGCCCGGCGGCTCCGCGAAATGGCGGCGCAACTGCGGCAGCCGGTCCTGGATCTGCTGCTCGGCTTCGAAGGATGGCCGCACACCGTGCCGCGCGGTGAATTCGAACAGCTCCAGCACGAATTCCGGCTGCGCCGCGAGCCGTTGCGGCGTCCGGAAATGCGCCTGCCCGCGCAGCACGCTGAAATCGGCATTGCTGAGCCGCGAGCGCCGGTCGCGGAACTGCGCGAACAGGGCGCTCGCGTGCGCTTCGGAATTTTCCATCGCTCGCGCCGCGGCGCGGAACACCGCGCGCGCGTGCCGGTAGTAGCCGCGCATCCACGCGGCGGAGTCGCCCGCGTGCTCGTGCTCGGCCAGCGCATCCTGCGCGTCGAAGGTGAGCACGTTCTGGTCGCGCCCGGCCTGCTGGTGGAGGAAGCAGCGGATGTGCGCCAGCGAGGCGAACGCCTCGCGCAACTCGGCGGGGGGCTCGCTCCCCCCGCTGTCCCGTAACTGGTCGAGCCAGCGCAGGAGCTGATAATCGCGCAGCCCGCCCGGCCCTTCCTTGACGTTCGGCTCCAGATGGTAGAAGGTGTCCGCGTAGCGCGCGTGGCGCTGCCGCGCCAGTTGCGTCAGGTTGCGGGCCAGCGGCTCGCGGCTCGCCTGCAGGAAGTGCGGCAGCCGGCGCGCGAGCTCCGCGTATAGCGCGCGGTCGCCCGCCAGGTACCGCTGGTCGAGCAGGCTGACGTTCAATTCGATATTATCCGGGTGGACCTGCAGGCACTCCGCCGGCGTCCGCACGGACTGGCTCACCCGCAGCCCCGCATCCCAGAGCCGCTGCAGGTACGCCGCGATGGCGGGCTTCGACGCCGTCATCAGCCGCTCGGATTCGAACAGCAGCAGCAAGTCGATATCGGAATACGGAAACAGGTGCCGGCGCCCGTAGCCCCCGACCGCCAGCAGAGCAAATCCCTGGTGCGGCAGATCCTCTACCTCTGCCGCCAGCCGGTCCACCTGTGCCGTCCGCTCCGCCAGCGTCAGCAGGTCAGAGGGCGGCGTCTCCACGGTCGTCATTGCGGATCCGAATGGCCTCGGCCACCTCGTAGACGAAGATCTTGCCGTCGCCGATCTTGCCGGTGCGCGCCGCGAAGCTGAGCGTACGGATCACCTCGTCCTTGCGCTCCGCCGGCACCACCAGCTCGATCTTCACCTTGGGCAACAGGTCGACATTGTATTCCTGGCCGCGGTAGACCTCTTTATGGCCCTTCTGCCGGCCGTGGCCCCGCACTTCCGTAATGGTCATGCCATCGATGCCGATGGCCTTGAGAGACTCCTTCACCTCGTCGAGCTTGAACGGCTGGATAATCGCTTCGATCTTGTTCATGAGCTACGCCTCGAAAATATATCCTTCCTCCCCGTGCATGCTCAGGTCGAGCCCCTCGACCTCCTGTTCCTTGGAGATCCGCACGCCCACCAGCGCGTCGCAGATCTTCAGGATCACAATCGTCCCCACGATGGCGAGCACCCACGCGATCGCCACGCCCACGGCTTGGTATAACACCTGAACCGGCTTGCCGTCCACCAGCCCCAGCGGCAGGACCTTGCCCGCGGCATCCTTCAGCCCGTCATTGACCGCACTGGTGGCAAACACGCCCGTGAGGATGGCCCCCAGCGTTCCGCCGGCCCCGTGCACACCGAACGCATCGAGCGAATCGTCATACCCGAACTTGCTCTTCACGGCTGTGACCATGAAGTAGCAGGCCACGCCCGCGCAGGCGCCGATCAGCAGCGCCGGAAACGGCTCCACAAAGCCCGATGCCGGCGTAATCGCCACCAGCCCCGCGACCGCGCCCGAGATTCCGCCCAGCACGCTCGGCTTGCCGTGCCCGATCCATTCGGCCGCCATCCAGCCCAGCGCCGCTGCCGCCGCGCCGAAATGCGTCGCCACAAATGCGCTGGTCGCCAGGCTCGATGCCGCCAGCGCGCTCCCCGCGTTGAACCCGAACCAGCCCACCCACAGCAGGCAGGCGCCGATGAAGCTGAGCACCAGGTTGTGCGGCTTGAACGGCACCGACGGGTAACCGAGGCGCCTGCCCAGATACAGCGCGCACACCAGCGCCGAAACGCCCGAGGTGATGTGCACCACCGTCCCGCCGGCGAAATCGAAGCACGGAATCGATCCGCCCAAAAACGCATTCAGCAGCCCGCCCTTGCCCCACACCATGTGCGCCATCGGGAAATAGATGAACAGACTCCACAGCACCGTGAACAGCAGCATGGCGCTGAATTTCATCCGCTCGGCGAACGCACCGGAAATCAGCGCCGGCGTGATGATCGCGAACATCAACTGGTAGACCATGAACGTCTGCTGCGGAATGGTGCCCGCGTAATCCGGATTCGGCGCCGCGCCGACGTTGTGCAGGAAGGCATAGCGCAAATCGCCCACGACCGGCGAAAATGAGCCGAAAGCCAGGCTGTACCCCACCACCGCCCACAGCACCGTCACGACGGCCATCAGCACGAAGCTCTGCATCATGGTGCCGAGCACGTTCTTGCGCCGCACCAGTCCGCCGTAAAAGAGCGCCAGGCCGGGACCGGTCATCATCAGCACCAGGGCGGAGCTCACCAGCATCCAGGCGTTGTCTCCGGCGCTCTGCGCGTTGCGCGCCGCGGTCTCGAGCGCCGCGATCCTGGCCTGCGGGTCCGGCGTGCCCTGCGCCAGCAACATGGCCGGCACAAAACTTAACCAGAACGCACGAAATAGTATGGAATGTCGCATCATACGATCCTTATGGAGCGGCGCAGTATCAGCCTCATTGTCCAACGCCCGGCCACAGGCCGCCAAAGCAGAAGTTTGAATGGCCGCGATTCGATTTTTTTATGGCCGGCCGCTTCTTTTCGGACAAATTGGAGGCCCGATCCGTGCGTTGTCCTACGGGCGCAGCCCGTCAATTCGGATGCACCGGTCCGACTGCGGCGTATACTGTGGGCGTAACCACGTGAGGGAACGTCGCCGGCAGCGCTGTCGATTGCCTCCAGGGCCGTCCCCGCCGCATCGGAGCGGCCGCGAGGACGGCTTGGACCGCTGCCGAGGGCCGGCCGGAATCGAGGCGCGATCCGGCCGGCCTTAATTTTTGCCTTGGGAAGCTCCAGGTCGCGGACCGGTTGTCATGCCAGATCTCATACTCGGGCGTTTTTCGTCAGGTGCGACTCTACGCCGCTCCTGGTCAGTGAGGCTTGCATCTCATCACCACGTAAACCCAAGGGCCTTTCTCATTGCCTCTTCGAATGCTTGATCGTCAAGGCTTCTTCGCAAGCCCAAAATCATCTCAGCGTCTTGGCCGACCGGTACACGGAGCGGTGTCGCGGGGTCTTCGATTGCACGCGCGATAGCTAATGCAACAACTTCGGGTCCGGGTGGGCCATTTGGCCCCGTCGTTTTGGTATCGGCTCCGGCACACTGCTCCCAAAGTCCGGCGTAGTCGGCTGGTCCTTGATGAGGCTCGATCGGTTTCCTGCCAGTAGCGATCGCTCCGGGCTCAATTAACACGCTGCGTATTCCAAAGTGACGGACTTCCAGGTGCAGTGACTCCGTCAAGGCTTCGAGCGCGAACTTGGAGGCGCTGTACGCTGCTCGGAGCGGCGAGGAGACTCGGCCGTTCACACTCGATACATTCACGATGACGCCGGAACCCCGCTTTCGCCAGGCGGGCAACACCGCCTGGATTACGCGCAACGCGCCGAGCGTGTTTGTCTCGAACGTCTGTCGGAAACGATCCAGTGGATAGCCTTCCACCGGACCTCCGCCAACAAATATTGCTGCGTTGTTGACGATTGCATCGAGCGGACCAACCTCTTTAAGGCACTGCGCCACGGAGTCATCGCTGGTGACATCGAGCATATGTGCCTGGATGCCTTGCAATCCACTCAACGGGGATATGTCGGTGGCAACGACGGAATGCCCTCGGTTGGCAAGTACCTGCGCCGTTGCCATTCCTATGCCACGTGCCGCGCCTGTAATCAAAATCTTTAGCTTCTCTGGCATTCGGAAGTCCAGCGCGACGATGCGTCCCGCGTACATAGCGGTTCTACCCCGCGTATTCCAGCACCAGCAGCGTGATATCGTCCGTCTGCGCCGCGCCTTCGGTGAATGCCGCCACGGCGTCCTGAAGCGCCCGGTGGACGTCCGCGCACCCCGCCCCAGCATGCGCCGCCGCGACCTCCCGAATCCGGCGCTTGCCGAAGTATTCGCCGGCCGTGTTCTGCGCTTCGCTGACGCCGTCGGTATAGATCACGATCTTGTCGCCGCGCTCGAGGCGCTCCGCCGCGACCGCGTACTCCGCGCCATCCAGCATCCCCACCGGCATGGCCGTCGCCTCCAGCGTGCGATGCGCGCCGTCCGGCCGCACGAGCAGCGGCGCGCAATGCCCCGCATTCACGTAATGCAGCGCGCCGTTCTCCATAATGAGGCAGTAGAAGACCGTCGCGTACTTTTCCCCGCCGGTGCGGTCCAGCAGGAAGCGGTTGAGCCGCTCCGTGCGATGTCCCAGCGCTGCCGGGTGATCCGTCGCCGCGATCAGCGCTCCCTGGATCAGGGACGCAAGCAGCGCCGAGGCCACGCCCTTTCCCGATACATCCGCCACCACCGCGGACCAGCAGTGCGGCGCCACGTTCGTCACATCGAAGTAGTCCCCGCCGACCTGGCGCGAAGCCACGCTGCTGCCGGCCGCGCGCAGCCAGCCGCCCTCCGGCACCCGGCCCGGCAGCAGACTTTGCTGGATCGTGCGCGCCAGCCGCAGCTCCTCTTCCATCTGCTGCTTGGCGCGCTCCTCTTCGAGCAGCCGCGCGTTTTCGAGCACCGTGGACGCTTCGATGGCGAGCGTCTGCAGCAGTTCCCGGTTGCCGCCCGCCAGGTCCGCCGCCGCCACGCGCGAATCCATGTAGAGCAGCCCGACCGTTTCCGCGCCGGCCTTCAGCACGCTGGTCGCATCGCCCTGCCCCGCCCGGATGCGCACCAGCGGGACGCACACCACGCTGCGCAGCTCGAGGTCCGCGATGCTGTTCTGCGCCGTCGTCCCGGCCGATACCGGGTCGAAGTTCATGGAAAGCAGCTCGCGCCGGTGCTGGAGCGCCCGGTGCAGGACTTCGCGCGGCACGCGCAGATCGTCCTCCCGCAGCTTGTGCCCCCTGCGGTGCCGCGCCACGCGCGTCTCGAGACCCTGCGCCGTGCGCAGCATCAGGAAGCCGCGCTCGGTGCCCGTGACCGCAAGCGCCGCGTCGACGACCTGCGCCAGCACGTCATCCACGGAAAACGAGCTCTGCAGCGTGCGCGCCAGATCCAGGATGGCGCGCAGCTTGGCCATGTTCGCGCCCACCCCTTGGCCTGGGTGGCCCTCCGGCGCGGCGATCTGCTCCATCAGCCGCCGCATCTCCGCCGCGTCCAGCGCGAAGATGAGCTGGTAGGAGTCCGGCGCGCCGAAATCGATGCGGTCGGCGTTGCGCAGCGCCGCGCGAGCCACGCGCCGGCCGTTCAGAAACGTGCCGTGGCGGCTGCCGCAATCCTCCAGCCAGTATTCGCCGCCCTCGGCCACGATGCGGGCGTGTGTGCGCGAGGCCCGGCTGTCCCGCAGGATCAGGTGGTTCTCGGCGTGCCGGCCGATGCGGAAGGGCAGCGGCTCGATCGCCACCCGCGACCGGTGCCCGCTCGGATCCACGACGATCAGCGACGCCGCCTCCGCGCCGGCGGCCGGCCGGCTCTCCCCCCCCGATTCGCCCGGCATCAGCGGCGCGTCCGGCTCGCACGCGCCCGCGGCCGCGCCGTCCGGTTCCGCGATGCGCCGGCCGTCTCCTGAGCCTCCTCCGAACGGCGGATGTCCTCCACTTCGCGCGAGCGCAGCGTCTGACAGTGCGCGCAATAGCCCCCCACCTCGGTCCGCGCCAGCAAAACCTGGAAACCGAAGTGGCTCTCGATCTGCTTGCGCAGCCGCTGCAGCGGCTCGCCGAAAAACTCCTCCACCTTGCCGCAGCGCAGGCAGACGACGTGCGCGTGCTCCTGTTTCCGCCGCGTCTCGTAATAATGCTGGTCGCCCGCGTAGTGCATCAGGTCCAGCTCATCGACCAGCCCGCCGGCCTTCAGCATCTTCAGCGTGCGGTAAACGGTCACGCGGTTCAGCTTGGGGTCTTTCTCCTTGGCCATCTGGTAGAGCCGCTCGGCGTCGAGATGCTCGCCCGTTTTGTCGATCAGGTCCAGGAGAATCTGCCGCTGCCGCGTCAGCCGGACGCCCCGCTCTTTGAGCGATCCTTCTATCGAGTCCAGGGCCATGGAAGTCAATTCTAGCAGGCTCGAATTGCCCGCACGCCTGTTACAATCTCCACGTGTTCCGCAAGGTCCTGGTCGCCAACCGCGGCGAGATCGCCGTCCGTGTGATCCGCACGCTCCGCGAAATGGGCATCTCCTCCGTGGCCGTCTTCTCCGACGCCGACCGCACCTCGCTCCACGTCCGCATGGCCGATGAAGCCGAACACATCGGGCCCGCGCCCTCGTCCGAAAGCTATCTCCGCATCGACCGCATTCTCGATGCCGCCCGCCGGCACGGCGCCGAAGCCATTCACCCCGGCTACGGATTCCTCAGCGAGAACGCCGATTTCGCCGCCGCCTGCGAGGACACCGGGATCGTCTTCATCGGGCCTTCCGCCGCCTCGATCCGCGCCATGGGATCGAAGACCGCCGCGCGCCGGACCGCCATCGCCGGCGGCGCCCCGGTCGTCCCGGGGACCGATCGCAGCATCACCTTCGAAGAGACCCGCGCCTTCGCCGCTACCCACGGTTACCCGGTGCTCCTCAAGGCCGTGTCCGGCGGCGGCGGCAAGGGCATGCGCCGTGTCGACCGGGAATCCGACCTCGAATCCGCGTTCCGCAATGCGGCGAGCGAAGCCGAACGCGCCTTCCGCGATCCTGCGCTCTATGTCGAAAAGCTGATCGAGCGCCCGCGCCACATCGAAATCCAGGTTCTCGGCGACCGCTACGGCCACATGATCCACCTGGGCGAGCGCGAATGCTCGATCCAGCGCCGCCATCAGAAGGTCATCGAGGAATGCCCCTCGCCGCTGGTCGCGCAACATCCCGAACTGCGCCGCGCCATGGGCGAGGCCGCCGTCCGCGCCGCCTGCGCCGCGGGTTACTACAATGCGGGCACCGTGGAATTCCTCGTCGATCGGGACCGACGCTTTTACTTCCTCGAGATGAACACGCGGCTGCAGGTCGAGCACCCCATCACGGAACTGGCGACCGGCCTCGACCTCGTCCGCCTCCAGGTCGAAATCGCCGCGGGCGGGCATCTCACGATTCGCCAGGACGACGTCCGCTGGACCGGCTCCGCCATCGAGTGCCGCATCTACGCCGAAGATCCGTACAACAACTTTCTCCCTTCCCCCGGCAGGCTGACCCGCCTCACGCGGCCGCTCGGCCCCGGCATCCGTCTCGATGGCTGCGTCTATGAGGGCTGGACCGTCCCCATGGAATACGACCCGCTGCTCGCCAAGCTCGCGGTGTGGGCCGGAACGCGGGAGGAGGCCATCGGCCGCATGCTGCGCGCGCTCCGCGAGTATGAAGTCGGCGGCATCCGCACCAATATCGGCTTCTTCCGCCAGATCCTCGAAGACCCCGAATTCCGCGCCGGCAACCTGCACACCGGCTTCATCGACGAATTCTTCGCCCGCACCGCGCCGCCCGCGCCGCCGCCCGAACTGGCCGCCGTGGCCGCGCTTGCCGCGGCCCTCCATGCCGCCGCGTCCGCGCCCTCTCCGGCACCCGCAGCCCCAGCCAGCCGCTGGCTTGAAGCCGGCAGGAGCGAACTGCTCCGATGAAACTCGCACTCACAGTCAACGCCGGCCCGGAGGATTCCATCGAGATCCTCGCCCCCGCGCCCGATTGCCGCTTCCGGCTCGGCGAAGGACCCGAGCGCGCGGCGCAGGTGGAAACGCCCGAGCCCGGCGTCTATTCCATCCTCATGGACGGCCGGTCTTACGAAGCCCGCGTCGAGGAGCGCGCCGGGAGCCTGGTCGTCGCGATCGAAGGCTATCGCTTCGAGATCGAGGTGCGCGACCCGCGCCGCTTCCGCCGCCGTTCCGGCACAGCCGGCGCCGGCGGCGTCCAGACCGTTTCCGCGCCGATGCCCGGCAAAGTGGTCCGCGTCCTCGCCGCAGTCGGCGACGCAGTCGAAGCCGGCCAGGGCCTGATGGTCGTCGAAGCCATGAAAATGCAGAACGAAATGAAGGCGCCCCGCGCCGGAAAAGTGGCGTCGATCGCGGTGAAAGAGGGCGCGGCGGTCGCGGCCGGCGAGGTCTTGGCGACCATCGAATAGCCCGCCCCCGAGCCGCGAGGTGGATCATGATGATCCACTTGGCAAAATTCGCCCCTTTAAAATCAGTCAGATCCGGATTCAAGTGGCTCATCGGTGAGCCGGCGTCATCGGCGCGAGGTGTCTTACTGCCCGAAATACGGCGCCGGCTCGGGCACCGCGGCCCCGTCCTTGCGCGGGTCGGACGCGCCGTAGTTCACGCCCGTTTTCGCATCGTGGATCACGGCCTGCCCGCCGCCCACGTCGCTCGCAAATTCACCCAGCACCTTCAGTTTGTGGCCCTTCCCCACGAGCCCGGTAATCACCGCCGGCGCGAAGCGGCTCTCCACGGAAAACTCGCAGTCGCCGAACTTGATCCGGGTGAACCGCGGCGCCTCGAGCGCCATCTGGATGTTCATCCCGTGGTCGACCACGTTGGAAACGAACTGCGCGTGCGCCTGCGCCTGGTTCAGCCCGCCCATGATTCCGAAGCCCATGTGGATGTCGCCCTTCTCCATGAACGCCGGAATGATCGTGTGGAACGGGCGTTTCCGCCCGGCCAGCGCATTGGGATGCGCCGGATTCATCTCGAACAGCCCGCCGCGGTTCTGCAGCGCGAAGCCGTAGTCATCCACCACCACGCCCGAGCCGAAGTGCTGGTACAGGCTCTGGATCAGCGACGCGATGTTGCCGTCTTTATCCACCACCGAAAGGTAAATCGTGTTCCCCGCTGGCACCCCCGGCGGATGTCCCGGCTCCGCCACGCACGCGCTGGCTTTCTCGCGATCGATCCGCTTTGCCCGCTCCCGCGCGTAATCCATCGAGAGCATCCCGGCCACCGGCACCTGGCTGAAGCGCATGTCCGCCACGTAACGCTCGAGATCCGCGTAGGCCAGCTTCTGCGCCTCCATCTGCACGTGCACTTCCTCGACGCCGCGCGGCGGAAGCGTCGCCAGGGGAAACAGCGAGAACAGGTTCAGCATCTCGAGCGCCGCGATCCCCTGCCCGCTCGGCGGCAGCTCGTACACCTTCCAGCCGTGATAATCGGTGGAAAGCGGCTCAACCCATTCGGACTGGAACTCGCTCAGGTCCGCCGCCTCCATCTTGCCGCCCAGCCGCTCGCTCGTTCGCAGGATGGCCTTGGCGATCGCGCCGCGGTAAAACGCCGCCGCGCCCTCTGTAGCCAGCAGCCGGTACGCCGCCGCCATCTGCGGATCGCGAAACACCTCTCCCGCCCGCGGTGCCGCGCCATTGTGCAGCAGGATCTTCGAGGCGTTGGCATCCTTGGCCAGTTTCGCCTCCTCCATCCTCCACGCCGCCGCGATTATTTCCGTCACGGGGTAGCCGTGCTCGGCATAATAGATCGCGGGTTGGAACAGGTCCTTCCACGGCAGTTTGCCGAAGCGCTGATGCAGCTTCTCACAGCCATCCGCCGCTCCCGGCACGGTCACCGATTGGATGCCCTCCTGCGGCATCTCTTTATTGCCGAGCGATTTCAGAAAATCGATCGAAAGCGCGCGCGGCGCCCAGCCGCTGGCGTTGATCCCCGTAATCTTTCCGGTCTTCGCCTCCCAGTAAATCGCGAACAGGTCGCCGCCCAACCCGCAGCTTTCCGGCTCCACCACGCCGAGCACCGCATTGGCCGCGATGGCCGCATCCATCGCCGAACCGCCCCGCGCCAGCACCTGCGCGCCGGCCTGCGACGCGAGCGTCTGGCTGGTCGCCACGATCCCGCGGTCCGTCATCACCATCGACCGCGCCTGCGAGCGGTCCTGCGAATGGCCTGCCATAGACAGAAATAGGACGAGCGGCGCGAGAAACCTCATGTATCGCAATGATACCAATGTATCGGGCAGAACTAGAGATCAGGTATAGGTAAAATCTGTAGCCGTGATACGCGTTCTCCTGATCGCCCTCCTCCTGCTTGCCGGATGCGCCCGCGACCGCCCCGCGGCCGACCCCGATCTCGCCGCGGAAATCGACCGCATCCCCGCCATCGACAATCACGCGCACCCCGTCCGCGTCACCGCGCCCGGCGAGCCCGCCGACCGCTTCTTCGACGCCCTGCCCGTCGACAACATGGAGCCCGAATCCGATCCCGTCAATCTCCGGCCCGGCGCGCCGGCCGTCCTCGACGCCGCCCGCGCTCTGTACGGCTCCACGGACCGCGCCGCCAAAGCCCGCGCCATCCAGGAGCGCGGCAACGCCTATCCCGCCTGGGTGCTCGACCGCGCCGGCATCGAGATCCTGTTCGCCAACCGCGTCAAAATGGGCCCGAGCATTCAGCCGCCGCGCTTCCGCTGGGTGCCCTACCTCGACGCCCTGATGTACCCGCTCCCCACCGATGCGCTCGCCGCCCGCAACTCCGACCGCAAGTCGTTTTTCGCGCTCGAAGACAAGCTGCGCGAGCGCTATCTCCGCGATTCCGGCCTCACCGCGCCGCCCGCCACGCTCGCCGGGTATCTCGCGCGCGTGGTGACCCCGACTCTCGAACGCCAGCGCCAGGGCGGCGCCATCGCCGGAAAGTTCGAAGCCGCTTATCTCCGCTCGCTTTCGTTCGATGCCGTCGACCGCGCCGCGGCCGAGCGAATTTATGCCCGTCACGCCGCCCTTTCGGAAGCCGAATACAAGCCGCTCCAGGATTACTTCTTCCGCTACATCGCCGCCGAATGCGGCCGCCTCGGCATGGCCGTCCACATCCACACCATGGCCGGCGCGGGAGGATATTTCGACGTCGCCGGCGCCAACCCGCTGAACCTCGAATCCGTGCTCGACGATCCTGGACTGCGCAAGACGAAATTCGTCATGATCCACGGCGGCTGGCCGTTTACCCGCGAAATCACCGCCCTGCTCACCAAGCCCAACGCTTACGTCGATTTCTCCGCGCAGTCTTTGTCGCTCGCACCGGCCACGCTCGCCCAAACGCTCCGCGAATGGCTGGAGTTCGTGCCCGAAAAAGTGATGTTCGCGACCGATGCCTATCCCTACAGCGATGAAATGGGATGGGAAGAATCCCTGGTCGCGGCCGCCCGCGCCGGACGCAAAGCCCTGGCCATCGCGCTGACCGCCATGCTCCGCGACGGTGAAATCACGCGGGAACGTGCGAGCGAGCTGGCACGCATGGTCCTGCGGGACAACGCGAAAAAGCTGTACGGGATATAGGAGGAAGGAGACAGGAGCTCACAAGCCTGGAGGCGCGCCCCGCATTCCGACTCCTGACTCCTGACTCCTGTCTCCTAACTCCTGGCTCCTGCCTTCCTCTTCGGAATCGTCAGCGTCTTCCACTCCGCGCCCGCGAAATGCTTCGCCAGCAGAACGATCTGCCCGATGTGCATGGCATAGTGCGCGATCTGCCGCTGGATCGCCTGCATCACCGAGTGCGGCTCGCCGCGGATCGTCACCGTGCGTGCCAGGTCCGCTTCCGTCAGCGGCTCGATCGCCGCGAATACCCGCCGCCAGCCGTCCTCCCACAGCCGCATCATTTCCTCGCGCGTCGCCGGCGGCTCTTCGAATTCGCTGTCGCGGTTGCGGTCCGGCTTTTCACCGTCCGTGGTCAGAAAATCCGTCCACCGCGACCGCATGTTTCCGGCCATGTGCTTGACGATCAGCGCGATCGAATTCGCCTCCCCGTCGAGAACTGCAAAGAGTTGCCCGTCGGAGACCTGCGCCATGGCGCGCTCGGCCTGTTGCTTGTATTGCCGGAACATCGCCAGCGAATCCTCGAGATACGAAGTGGTGAACTGGTGCGGCATGCCCAAATTCTACCGCTCGCGCGGCTCCCCAATCCCCAATCCCTAATCCCCAACCCCAAGGAGTTCCTGCGCCCGCCGCAGCGCCGCCGCATACTCCTCGTTCAGCACGCGCCGGTAGTGGCCGCGGCCGTTCGGCACCATGTCCCACAGCCCGCTGTTGTGCCAGTGCGTCCGGTCCTCCCAGTCGAAGCGGTCGAGGATCGGGTACAGGCACGCGCCGTGGAGCGGCACGCCGGCGTCCACCGTTTTGCGGCATTCGCGCGCGATCTCGTTCAGCCAGTCGGCTCGCCCGATGCCGTAATGGCTCGTCTCGGCCAGAAACAGCGGACGGCGGTAGCGCTCCGCCACCTCGGCCAGCAGACGGTGGAGCGGCACCCAGCGCGGATCGTTCGAACCGTTGTCCCAGTGCAGCTTCCGCCCGCCGGGCACCTCCCACTGATTGGCGGCGTAGAAGTTGACCCCTACGATATCCAGATGCTCCTCCGCTCCGCCCAGCTCCGGCTCGACGCGCCCGGCAATCATGTCCCACGCTTCGAACTGGCTCGCGCGCTGCATCTGCGACGGCGCCTTGTCCCACGGCCGCCACCGCGGCGGCACGTTGTGGATCAGCGGCTCCGGAAACACGAAGCGCGCGCCCGGAGCTTCCGCCCGCACCGCCCGCACCGCCGCGATCGCCGCGCGCACGAGCTGCCGCTTCAGCTCGCCGTCGCGCCCGTGCGCATACGGGAACATCAGGTCGCGGGTCGCCGCCCACGTGAAGAAATTGATCTCATTCACCGGCGTCCAGAAGCCCGGATTGCCGGTGCGCTCCACATGCACCCGCGCCGCCGCCGCGGCATAGGCTGCGAACCGCTCCAGAAACGCGCCGGAGAAGATGTCGAGATCGTCCGGCCAGCCGTAGTGGCACAGGTCCCAGATCACCTGCACGCCGGCCTCGCCGGCCGCGTCCAGCATCGGGAGCCAGGAGGACCAGTCGTACCGCCCGGCGCGGTCGATCCGGTGCCAGCGCAGGCCGTCGCGCGCCACCTCCATGCCGAGCTCGCGAATCCGCCGGTAGTCCTCGGCGGCGTACACGTCGTGCTGCAGAGCCGCCGTCATATCGAGCCGCGTGCCGGCCGCGTTGATCTGGCAGGAGCACTCGAAGCCGGCCATCCAAAACGACCGGAAGAGCCTTTCGCGGGGCGGCTCTTCCAGCCGGCCGGCGCCGCCTGGCTTATCGCGGGTCATGCGCCGTGTGGTGGTCCTCGCTGGGAATCACGTACTGCTGCCGCTGTTGGTTCATCAGGCGCTCGCGCCACTCCCAGACGATCTGAAAATCGCGCTGCGTGCGCGGCCCGCGGGTCGCCAGCGCGATGTGCTCGATCGCGAACTTGGGCGTGCGATCGGCATAGAGTAGTCCGTTGGCTTCCTGGTACGTATCGGCGAACTGCGTGTAGCAGAAGCCGGCCAGCATGGGCAGCGCGCGCACCACCTTCAGCAGCTCCAGATACCGGCGGCCGAAATCCTCTTCCGTATCGGACCGCGAGTAGCCCCAGGTATGCGCCGCATCGCGCGAAAACGCGATGCCGCCGAACTCCGTCAGCATGATGGGCTGCTCGAGCGCTTCGCCCTGCAGCATCAGCAGCCGGCCTCCCGGACGCTCGCGCTTGAACAGCCGCGGAATCTCTTCCACCACGTACCGCTTCGCGAGCCGCTCCGGCTGGTCGTCGTAGTCGTGAATCCCGATAATGTCCGTCGCCACGCTCTCCCACCCGTCGTTGCCGATCACCGGCCGCGAAGGGTCGAGCGTCTTGGTGAGGTGATAGAGCGCCTGCACGTAGTGGCGCTGCGCCGGGCTATCGGGCAGGTCCGGCACGCCCCACGATTCGTTGAAGGGCACCCAGGCAACGATGCACGGGTGGCTCGAATCGCGGGCCAGGGCTTCCGTCCATTCGCGCGTCACCTGCTCGATCGATTGCCGCGTGAAGCGGTACGCGCTCGGCATCTCCTCCCACACCACCAGCCCCAGCGTATCCGCCCAGTACAGGTAGCGCGGGCTTTCGATCTTCTGATGCTTGCGCACGCCGTTGAAGCCCATCGCCTTGGCCAGCTCCACGTCGCGCCGGTAGGCATCGTCATCCGGCGCGGTGAGTCCGGTCTCCGGCCAATAGCCCTGGTCGAGCACCATCCGCAACTGGTAGGGCCGCCCGTTCAGCACGAACTTGTCGCCCTGCGCGCCGATCGCGCGCAGCGCCGTGTAGCTGCGCGCGGTATCGAGCAGTTGCCCGCGCTCATCGCTGAGCCGCAGCTCGGCGTAGATCAGGTTCGGTGTTTCGGGGCTCCACAGCAGCTCGTTGCGGTAATCGTCGATGCCGGGGTCGGAGAGCGCGATTCGCCGGTGCACCTCGTGGGCGACCACGGCGTAGGTATCGTCCGCCAGCAGGTCGTCGCCCGCATAGAGCTTCACGTTGAGCCGCAGGTCGTCGCGCCGTTTGCCGCTCAACCAGGCCTCGAAGCCGACCTCCCAGCGCTCGACGTTCGGCGTCCAGCGCACCTGGCCGAGCGCCGTCTCCGGCAGCCGCTCCATCCAGACGCTCTGCCAGATGCCGGTGGTCCGGTAATACCAGATCGAGTGGGGATGAAGCTGCCAGTCCTGCTTGCCGCGCGGTTTCGCCAGGTCGGCGGGATCGTCATAGGCGCGCACCACCACGGTCTGGGGCCCGCCCGCATTCAGGTGCTCCGTGATCTCCGCGGAGAACGGGGTGTACCCGCCGCGGTGTGTCGCTGCCAGATGGCCGTTGACCCACACCGTCGCGCAGGAATCCACGGCGCACAGATGCAGCACCAGCCGCTCGCCCGCCCGCAAACGGGGCGCATCGAATTGCCGCCGGTACCAGCAGGCCCGGTAAAATCCCGTGTTCCCGACGCCGCTGGCGGGTGTCTCAGGGGCGAACGGAACGCGAATGCGTGCGTTCCAGTCCGGTTCGCCGGGCGTTTTCCAGACCGCCTCCGGATCCAGCGCAAATTCCCACTCTCCATCCAGGCTGAACCACTCCGGCCGCTCCAGTTGCGGGCGCGGGTAGCCATGCTGTGCGTGCACCGCTCCCTCCTTACTTCAGGGTAATGGCGGGCAGCCGGCGTGAGGGGCCAGGCGGGAGGCCGTTTTGTGCGGAACGGGACCGCGCGCCCGCCCTGCATCCGACCCGCAGCCCTGGCGCCCGATCCGGCACGCCGCCCATGCCAGGCGGTACTAACGCGCTATACTAACCGGGGTATCCACAAAAAATGGGCATCGCACAGGCTATCTCTCCGCACCAAGAGACCCATTCCGGCAGCGAAGCCGCCCTGGCGGGCCGCTTTCTGCACTACATGGTCCTGATGCGGGAAATCGAGGACCGCATCGAACGCAAGCTTTACCGGCAGGGCAAGATCGTCGGCGGCGTTTACGTGGGCCGCGGCCAGGAAGCCATCCCGGTCGGCACGGCGCTCCATTCGGAGCCCCAGGATGTGCTGTTCCCGTCCCACCGCGATATGGCGGTGATGCTCATCCGCGGCATGACGCCCCGCCAGATCTTCGCGCAGTACATGGGCCGCGCCGCCGGCCCCACGCGCGGCCGCGATGGCAACATGCACATGGGCGACCTGCAGCTCGGCCTGGTCTCCATCATCAGCGCGCTCGCCGCCACCGTCCCCGTCGCGGCGGGCACGGCGCTGGCCATGCGCTATAAGGGCATTGACGGCGTCTGCTTCTCCTACTTCGGCGACGGCGCCACCAGCCGCGGCGATTGGCATGAGGGCGTCAACTTCGCGGCCGTCCAGAAGCTGCCCGTGGTGTTCATTTGCAACAACAATCAGTACGCCTATTCGACGCCGCTATCGCAGCAGATGGCCTGCGCCCACATCGCCGATAAGGGCCCGGCCTACGGCATCCCCGCGGAGATTGTCGATGGCAATGACGTTTTTGCCGTCTACCAGGCCGCCGGCCGCGCCGTCGCGCACGCCCGCGCCGGTCTCGGCCCGTACCTGCTCGAGTGCAAGACCTTCCGCATGACCGGCCACTCCGCGCATGACGCCGCGCACTACGTGCCGTCGGAACTGTTCGAGGAATGGGGCAAGCTCGACCCCATCGTGCGCCTCGAACAGCGCATGATCGAAAACGGCTGGGCCGGGCGCGGTCAGCTCGACGCCGCGCGCGCCGAAATCCTGCGCGAGATTGACGATGCCGTCGCCTGGGCGGAAAAATGCCCGTTTCCCGATCCGGCCACGTTGACTGAAGGCGTGTACGGAACCGAGTAGCCCATGCCCACCACCTATCTCGAAGCCATCCGTGAAGGACTTTGGGAAGAAATGGAACGCGACCCCGCCGTGTTCTGCATCGGCGAGGACATCGGCGTTTATGGCGGCGCCTTCAAGGTGACCGCCGGCTTCCTCGAGCGCTTCGGCGAAAAGCGCGTCGTCGATACGCCCATTTCCGAGGCCGCCATTGTGGGGGCCGCCATCGGCGCGTCGTTTCTCGGCCTTCGGCCGGTCGCCGAAATGCAATTCGCCGATTTTATTTCCTGCGGTTTCGACCAGATTGTGAATTTCGCCGCCAAATGCCGCTACCGCTGGGACGCGCCCGTGCCGATCGTGATCCGCGCTCCCTCGGGCGGCGGTATCCACGGCGGCCCGTTCCATTCCCAGAACCCGGAAATGTGGTTCGTCAAGACGCCCGGCCTGAAGGTCGTCGCGCCGGCGACGGCCTACGATGCCAAAGGCCTCATCAAGGCCGCAATTCGCGACAACGACCCCGTCATCTTCTTCGAGCACAAGGGCCTCTACCGCAAGATCAAGGAGGACCTTCCTGCCGCCGATTACACCGTGCCCATCGGCAAGGCCAAGGTCGTCCGGGAAGGCAAAGACCTGACCATCGTGGCCTACGGCGCCATGGTCTGGACTGCCCTCGAAGCCGCCGAACGGCTGGCTGCGGAAGGCGCCTCGGCCGAGGTGGTCGATCTGCGCACGCTGCTGCCGCTCGATCGCGAAACCGTCTGCGAGAGCGTCAAAAAGACCTCGAAGGTGCTGCTGGTCCACGAGGACACCCGCACCGCGGGCCTGGCGGGCGAGCTGGCGGTGAGCATCACCGAGACGGTCTTCGAATACCTGGACGGGCCGATTCTCCGCGTTACCGCGCCCGATACGCCCGTGCCCTACAGCCCGCCGCTCGAAGAGGCCTTCCTGCCGAATGTGGAGAAGGTGCTGGAGAAAGCCCGCTGGCTGTGGCGGTACTGAGCCTGGAGCTACGCTGCCGTGTGCCGATCGCGCCATCCTGCCCGGAATCGCACCTTACGCCCTCGGTGGGGAACCGCGAAGGACGAGCTTAAATAAGAAGCTATTGACTTTCAAGTGCTTACGCCCGGGGAGGTGTTGTCAAGACTCTTTAGCTTAAATGAACCCCTCAGGCCCAAAACGGCAAATAGCGAGCATACTTTCGTGAGCCCCCAACGGCTTCGTCCGGCTTGACCAGTCCCGAGTCGATCGCCGCTCCGATCACCTGAGAGACAATCGCGCTCTTGCTCTCTGGGAGCCGAAACCGTTCGCGTAGAGTCTGATTTGTCATGCGTTCCGACATGACCCACTTCAGAGCACAGTGCTGGTAGCAAGCCCGGACACGATCATCACGGTCCATATCCTCGAACTTCCGCGGTCCGTAGACTGTAGCGCGCCACGATTCTTCCCCTCTAGCGGCGGCAAGTTTCTCAAATTGAGTCCGACAGTCATGGAGCCAAACGTGAACCTGGGCTGCTTCCGAGAATGGCGAGGCGACGCGCGTAAAGTCTGACCTCGAAGTAAGCTCCCAGACGGTTCCACCGAACACACATTTAGCTACTCGCTCCGTAAAACGTGTGCGGGATCGACTTTGAGCGCGCGCAATGTGGGAAGGAGGTTGGCCGTGAGCGCAACTCCCATGAAAAGCAGACTGGCGATTACAATTGTCTGGAGGTCGATCGGGCTAACACCGTAAAAAAAGCTCTGAACAGACCGACCGATAAGCAGAACGATCACAACGCCGATCATAATGCCAGCCGCTACCGGTTTCATCCCGCGCCAAAGGATGAGGCGTACGATTTCGCGCCGCTGAGCGCCAAGAGCAAGCCGAATTCCGATTTCAGAGCGACGCGCCTCAACAGAATACGAGACGACCCCGTAGATGCCAATTGCGGCTAGCAATAAGCTGATGCCAGCGAAGGAGCTTAGGAGAATTAGATTAGACCTCTGTGGCGTGATGTAATCGGCCAGCAACTCCTCTGCCGTGCGGACGTGCGATATCGATAGTCCGGCGTCGATACGACGTAGCCTTCCATTGATTGTGTTTCTCAGATTTGCAATGTCGGATGCGCGTACAAATATATTGAGACCGCCCACCTGAGTGGATATGCTTGGCGGGATCTGCGCTAAAGGTATATATAGCGTTGGCCGGTCTGGCTCGTACGGCGATACGAGAAGGGCGTTCGCAATGATCCCGATAATTTCTCGCTCACCAATATCGCCCACACTCGCGTCGAACGATGCGCCGAGGTGTAGATGCTGTCCGATTGCATTTGCGTTAGGAAAATACTTACTGGCGAATGCTTGATTAATGATCACCACCGGTTCCGATGTACCAGCATCTCTCTCCGAGAACACCCGGCCGCCAACAAGTCGGAGGCCGAGGGCTTCGAAGTAACCCGGCGTGACGAATCGCCACAATGCGGCAGGTGCCGCGGCGGAGCTCGGTGGAACTGGCCGACCCGCTACGGTGAAGCTTATGGTACCGCCTTGTTCAGTGGGCACGTTGGACCCGGCCCCCACCGCCTCCACGCCGGCCAATTCTGATAAGCCTTCGCGAATTTGCCGGAACAAAAGTGTGGCCGCCTCCAATGATCTATGAGCTCGGTCCACGGATACGCCACAGGTGAGGACCCCCTTGGTGGCGTAGCCGAGATTGTGGCGCGTCACCTGAAGGAAGCTCTTCAGAACCAACCCTGCAACCACCGTTAGTATCAAGGCAAGTGCGGATTCCCCAAAGACAAGTATCGCGCGCGATCGCCATCGCTCACTTCCGGACAACATGCGAGCCGTCAGCGAGCTTGCCAGATTTCCGATGCTGACCTCGAACGCAGGACCAGTGCCGGCTAAAATAGCAGCGCCTATTGCGAGCGTCGCACTGAACGCGAGCACCGGAAGGCTAAGGCCAATATCATGCGACTGCGCCGGATTCGGAGGGAGGATGACAAGCAAAACTTTTAAGAAACCTCGAGCTGCCGCTATAGCCCCACTGAAACCTAAGAACGAAAGGAGAAAGCACTCCATCGACAGTTGCTGGACGATGCGGCCTCGGGATGCGCCGAGCGCGACTCGGATCGCGAACTCGCGCCGCCGTGGCGAAGCTCGCGCCAGAAGCATGATACTTACATTTGCACACGCGATCAGCAACACAATTGCTACCGCTGTCATCAGCAGGAGGAGCGCAGGACGCACCTTGCCAACTAGTCGGTCCCGCAAAGGGACCAACAGATAGTCTTGGTCTCTGTCAGTGTCCGGATACGCCGCCCTCAAACGTGCTGCAACAGCACTTATCTCAACCAACGCGTGGTCGAGCGACGATCGCGGGGCGATCTCCGCGTAAACATTGAAATTCCAATAGGAGCGTGCATTTCGGAAGCGCGACTCTTTCAGGGTAAACGGAACGAGAATGTCAGCCTGGGGCATGAGAAGAAACTCGGGAGGCAGGATACCGACGACCGTGAATGCAATTCCATCAAGGATGACGGAACGGCCCACAACGTCACGTCTACCCGCAAAGCCCTCATGCCAAAAACGATCAGACAAAATGGCGACTGTATCCTGTCCTGGCTCGGCTTCTTCGCTTGTAAAGCTCCGACCCAAAAGTGGTTTAAAGCCTAACAGAGAAAGCAGGTCGGGTGAAATCTTGGCCACTACTACGCGCTGTGTCTCGGTCGTGTTGGTCATAAGCTTCGCTTGGCAGCAATCCACAATTGCTATATTTGCGAAACTCTTCATCTGCTGCTTCAAGTCAACGAAATCAGGTATCGAGAGTGAGTTATCGACGCGGCCAGACGAGTAGTGTCGCATGACCTGAACAATGCGGTCGCCGTTGGCAAAGGGAAGTCGATGAATCAGGACTGCGTCGATAATGCTGAAGACCGCCGTATTTACGCCGATCCCGAGTGCTAATGTCGCGGCGGCGGCCAGGGCGAACCCAGGCCACTTACGCCAGAGCCGAACCGCGTAGACTAAGTCTTGCAACCCAGCAAGCATGTCTGTATTCCATCACATTCGATCCTTAGCAGGCTGCGGCGATCAAGGTACGGCAACGACGTTTCCGTACGAGCGAGTCGCCAGAACCGCTGCGGGTCGCCGCTCAAAGAGGCTATGTTCAAAAGCAAGTCGCGGCAATTCGGGATTTAGAAGGCGATGCAGAAACCAGCCAATTCCCGCGGAGCCGAGGGCAAAATCGCAGCTGATTCTCAGCAGCTCAGTGCCTGGAAACGCAACACCCTCTGGCTTCGGGATAGCGTATGGAAGTATTGCTTCTGCGATGTGGTACGCCGCATTGATATATTTATCATCCTGCAGGAAGTAGAACATATCCCACGAGTAGCTCTCCGAGACCGCTAAGCCCGTAATCTTGCCATAGCTTGTTGCCGAGGCGATTGCTAGCGGTAAACGCACACAACTCTGCCATATGCCTGAATCGCCGCTCGCCCGTGGCGGCGTACATCCGGATCATGGCCGTGCCGACACCGGCCGCGCCGAACCTCGTATGAGGAAGGAGAGGCATATTGGCACCCGATTCCAACTCGCCTTGGGGCGCGAGTGGCTGTATTATAGATTCTAGTACCGTTCGACACAAGGGCGAATGGCGCTTAAAAGTTAAATTCATCACTCTTCTCGATCAGCTTCAGCGTAAACGAGAAGCATACCTGCGCATTTCAGCGAGGGGTTAGGATGTGGAGCGGGCAAACCGGAGGGCTCCCGGTTCGCCTTCCAAGACGAGAGAACCCTCCGCAAGACCCATCGGAGAGCCTGTCGGCTCCCCAAAGGAGATCCTGTGCAGATCCTACACCCCTTCGTCGGCTCGATCCAGCAGTATTCGCAAGAGCTTTCTGACCCGGACCGTTATCGGCCTGATCACTGTCCCCAGTGTGAAGCCGCCCGTCCTCTGATGGCGCACGGCTTCTACACGCGCACGTTGGCGGATATTGCCTTTGACGGCACGATCCGCGTTCGGCGCTATCTGTGCCGTTGCTGCAAGCGCACGGTATCACTGCTGCCGGAGTTTGCCTTGCCATACCTGCGTTTTGGGACAATTACAAGCGTTCGTGAACTGACGACCCGAAAGTCGGGTGCGGGCAACTGGTACATCTCGGCCGTCTGAACTACACCGTCAATACCGCTACTCTTCTCTTCACAGATCCCCATCCTCCGCATGAGAGTAGCCAACCGTTCATTCCGAGATTGATAACCGTCAATAAATCTCACCACAGGTACGACTGGCTCACCGGGGTTCGATATTTCGAAGCGGTTAGAGTAAATCTCAATCATGACAGACACCCCAGTCATCGTGAGATCCTGATGGACAAGGGCATTGGCCACCAGTTCGCGAATCGCAAGCTCGGGAATCAGCTTGGCCTCCGCGCGGAGGGCATCCTTGAGAGCCAACTCAGGGAAATCCTCCAGCCGTTTTGTTGGTGTAACATCCTTTCTGTAAATTCCCGAGCGGAGCGAGTTCGGCAGAAATCGCGTTCTCTGGTAAGCCGCGATTTTGAGTTCTTGTTCTGGGCCGGAGTGGAGGGCGCGCAGTTCAGCGCCGGAACGGAGGCCCAG
>DATGMB010000239.1:0-25922 GCA_035293845.1 Bryobacteraceae bacterium | reverse complement strand
CACCACGAAACCAGGAAGATCTTCGGCATCCGACCCGAGCCCATAGAACACCCACGAACCCATGCTCGGCCGGCCCGGAATGATCGAGCCGGTATTCATGATGGTGTGCGCGGGATCGTGATTGATCTGCTCGGTCCACATGGAGCGGACGATGCAGATGTCGTCGGCCACGCTGCCGATGTGCGGGAAGAGCTCGCAAATTTCCTGGCCGGACTTGCCGAATTTTTTGAAGCCGTACTGTGGAGCGAAGCACTTCAGCTCCTTGCCCTGAAGCTGCGCGATCTGCTGCCCCTTGGTGAGCGATTCCGGCATCGGCTGCCCGTTCATGGCGGCCAGCTTCGGCTTGTAGTCGAAGGTTTCCAAATGGGACGGCCCGCCCGCCTGATACAGGAAAATCACCCGCTTCGCTTTCGCGGGGTGGTGCAGCGGATTGACGACGCCCTTCGACGTGGTGATCTCCGCCGCGAACAGCCGAGGATTGAGGAGTGCGTTGAGCCCGAGCAGGCCGATGCCCGCGGCGCCGCGTCCGAGGAAAGTTCTCCGTGTCACCTCGCGCGGGTTCAGGAAGCGGTCCGGCGAATTGCAGCAATTGCAAGCCATCAGTTCCTCGTAATCGTCTCGTGAAGATTCAAAATGGCGCGAGCCACGGTGGTCATCGCCGCCAGCTCCGGCGGCTTGAGATCGGCCGGGACGGGCGACTCGCCGGTATGGATCAGCGCCTCCGCATCCGCCGGCGCGCGGCGGAACTGCGCCAGGCTGTCGCGGTAGAGGCCTTGCAGAATGCGGCGCTCCTCCGGGGTGGGCGCGCGGTCGAGCGCGTGCTCGAAGGCCCAGTTGAGACGCGCCGGCCAGCCGCCCGCGCCGCGCAGGATATGCGCCGCGAACACGCGCGCGGCCTCCACATAAATCGGGTCGTTCAGCAGCACCAGCGCCTGCAGCGGCGTGTTGGAATTGGTGCGGGCCACGGCGCACTCCTCGCGCGTCGGCGCGTCGAAAGTCAGCAGGCTCGGATGCAGAAAGCTGCGCTGCCAGAACGTGTAGACGCCGCGGCGGTACAGGTCGTCGCCGTGGCTGGCCGAATATTCGCGCTTGGGAAAATTCAGCGTGGCGAGATACCCGTCCGGCTGGTACGGCTTCACGCTCGGCCCGCCGAAGCGCTCGACCAGCAGCCCGGAGACGGCGAGCGCCGTATCCCGCACCGTTTCGGCATCCACGCGGAAGCGGCTCTGCCGCGCCAGCAGCCGGTTGTCGGGATCGCGCTCATTCAGCTCCGGCGTGCCGAGCGACGACTGGCGGTAAGTCGCGCTGGTGACGATCTGCCGCACCATGTGCTTCATGTCCCAGGCGCTCTCCATGAATTCGGAAGCCAGCCAGTCGAGCAGCTCGGGATTCGTCGGCCATTCGCCCTGCGAGCCGAAGTCGTCCAGCGTCTTCGAAATCCCATTGCCGAAGAACTGCCGCCAGAGGCGGTTCACGTAGACGCGCGCGGTCAAGGGGTTGTCTTTGGATACGATCCAGTTGGCGAGGTCCAGGCGCGTGGCGCGCCGGCCGCCCGTATCCAGCTTGCCGAGGAACGCCGGGATCGCCGGATGCACCACTTCGCCGGAATCGTCCATCCAGTTGCCGCGGGGCAGGATGCGGGTTTCACGCGGCTCCGTCGCCTCCGTCACCACCACGTGCGGGATCGCCAGCTCGAGCAGCGCCGCCTGCTCCTCCAGCTTCGCGAGCTCCAGCAGGTCCGCCTGCGTCTCCGGCGCGAGGGCCTGGTAGTGGCGCGCGATTGCGGCCGATTGCTCCTTCGTGCGCTTCGATTCCTCGATTTTGAGCGCCTTCAGCACGGCGTCGGGGATCTCTTTGCCCTTCTCCGCCGTCGGCCACGCATCGGGGGCGGCGGCCAGCGCGAGGCGAAAACGGCCCAGCGTGGCGCGGCGAAAATCGGAATCCTGGTGCAGCCGGACGGTCATGACCGTGTCGGCATCCGTGGTAACCGGCTCGGCGAAGCGCAGCGCGAGGAACGCCTTCTGGATTTCGTTGTAGGTGGATTCCGCCCAGCCCGTCTTGGGGTCGCCGTCGAAGGCCGCGACCGGCGGATGTTCCGGCGCAGGGTTGTGCAGGTTGGAGACGCCGCCGGAAAAGGCCGCGCGCCGGCCGTTCGCCTCGACTTCAATTTCGGTGATGACGACGCGATCCGCGCCGCGCGCCACGCGGATGCCCGGCAGCGACTCATCCTGCACCAGCTCCAGGCCGAGCTGCCGCCATGTGCCGGCGCCCGGCTTCAGGCGGACGGTGTAGGTTTCGTTATCGGGATTCGGACCGCTCGCGACGACGAGGCCGTTGCCGGGGCCGCGATCCGTCGTCATGGTCGAGCCGTCATAGTGCGTGAAATCGACCGGCTCGTCGTTGTAGATCTTCAGCACCGCGCCGTGGGCGCTCTCGGCCGAAATCGGCCGCTGCACTTTCCAAGCCAGCTCGCCCGCCTCGTACCGCGCCAGGAGCTGCTTTTCCCATGCCGCCCGGCGCGGTTCGATTTCCGCCATTTTCGCGGCCAGCCGGTCCTTCACCGCGGCGATCTGCGCCTTCAATTCCTCCTGCCGCCGCGCCTGCTCCGGAGTGGGAAGCGCGAGCTGCGTTCCCCAGGCTTTGCTCCCGCGGTCCGGCACGAGGCCGGTCTCCTTGATATCCGCGAAGAACGCCTTCATGGAGTAGAAATCGCGCTGCGTGAACGGGTCGAACTTGTGGTCGTGGCACTCCGCGCAGCCCAGGGTCGAGCCCATCCACACCGCCGCCAGGGTCCGCACGCGGTCGGCGGCGTACTTGGCCAGATACTCCTTTTCCTGAAGGCCGCCCTCGGCGGAGGTACGGTTCAGGCGGTTGTAGGCTGAGGCGACCCGCTGCTCGGCGGTCGCGTTCGGGATCAAATCGCCCGCGAGCTGCTCGCGCGAGAAGACATCGAACGGCTTGTTGTCGCGGAATGCGCGCAGCACGTAATCGCGGTAGGGCCACGCGGGGAGCGCGTTGTCGCCATGGAAGCCGCAGGTATCGGCATAGCGCACGGCGTCGAGCCAATGAATCGCCTGCTGCTCGGCGTAGCGCGGTGACGCCATGAGGCGGTCCACCAGCTTCTCGTAAGCGCCGGGCGAGCGGTCGTTGACGAACGCGGCGGTCTCTTCCGGCGTCGGCGGAATGCCCGTCAGGTCGAACGAGAGCCGGCGGATGAGCGTGCGCCGGTCCGCTTCGGGGGAAGGATGCAGGCCTTCGCGCTCCAGGCGGTCGAGAATGAACGCGTCGATCGGATTCGGCGTGGCGCGCGGCGGCTTGGGCCGCTCCACCGGCTGGTAGGCCCAGTGGCCCTCGTATTTCGCGCCCTCCGCCACCCATTGCCGGATGGTGTTCTTCTGCGCCGGGGTCAGCTCCTTGTGGATGTACGCCGGCGGCATCGTGCGCGCGCCCGCGGCGAAGATGCGCTGAATGATTTCGGATTTCTCCGGATCGCCCGGCACGATGGGCACGCGCCCGTCACGCAGCGGCCTGGTCGCTTCCTCGCGGATATCGAGCCGCAGCCCCGCCATGCGCGAGCTCTTGTCCGGACCGTGGCAGCGAAAGCAGGTATCCGCCATGATCGGCCGGATATCGCGATTGAACCGGATTTCCGCGCGGGCGGGAAAGGCGGAGCTGAGAAATGTGGAGCCGAGACAGGCGACGGCCGCAAGCGAGCGGAATCCCCTCATCGCTCATGCATTGTACACCCGACGGATGCTGACTTCTATACTGGAAAGATGGCCTGCGCCATTTGTGAAATCCGCCGCCCGCGCCGCTTCTGTCCGGGCGTGCGAGGCGATATTTGCAGCATCTGCTGCGGGACGGAGCGCGAAATGACGGTGGATTGCCCGCTCGACTGCGAATACCTCGCCGAAGCGCGGCGGCACGAAAAACCGCAGCCTCTCGATGAGGCCCAGATCCCCAACCGCGACATCGAAGTCACCGAGCGCTTCCTGGAGCAGCGCGAGGATCTGCTGGCTTTTCTCGGCAGGGCACTGGCCGAGGCGGCCTTTGCCACGCCCGGCGCGGTGGATTTCGACGTCCGGGACGCGCTGGCGGGCCTGATCCGCACATACCGGACGCTCGAGAGCGGCGTGTATTACGAGAGCGTGCCCGCCAATGCGCTGGCCGCCAATATCTACCGGCTGGTCCAGGAGGCTGCGGCCCGGTACCGGCAGGAAGAGACGCGCCGCCTGGGCGTCTCCCGCACGCGCGACGCCGACGTGCTCGGCATCCTGGTGTTCTTCGAACGGCTGGAACTGGATCGCAACAACGGCCGCCGGCGCGGGCGCGCGTTCCTCGATATGCTGCGGCAGTTCTATGCGGGGGAAGCCCGGGAGCCGGAGCCCTCCCGCTCACCGCTGATCCTCCCCTGACGCGGCGAGGGGCGGATGCCGTCGATGAGGCAGCCTCGCTTCTTTCCGGTGCTGACCACCTGGGCGGTAAACTTGCGCGCCCCGTTCACCATCAGATCGACCGGCCGCTCGACCGGATAGTCGAAGGTGAGCAGGTGCCCTTCCCGGAGCGCGAGCAGATCGCGGACCGCGATGGTCGGGCCTTCGAGGCGCGCCTCGAGCGTGAGCATGGCGTCCCGGATCATGCGCAGCACGCGCGCCTGTTCGGCATCGCTCGCATGCGTTTTGCGCACCGACCACTGCTGGTCGAACTTGTGGCGCATCATCTTGATCACGATCGAGGGCATCGCGATGTTCATCATGCCGACGCTTTCGCCGATGCGGACTTCGACGCCGATCGACACCACCGCCTCATTCGGCGCCAGGATGTGCAGCAGTTGCGGCTCGGTCTCCATCGCCTCGATGGTGAAGTCGACATCGGTGACTGACTTCCAGGCCTCGCGCAAATCGTGGAGAATGATGCGAAACAGCCCGTCCAGCAGCTTCTGCTCGATCTCGGTGATGTCGCGCTGGATCGAACCGGAAGACCGGCCCGTGCCGCCCAGCAGCATTTCCAGGATGGGGAACACCAGCGACGGGTTCATCTCCAGCACGCCGTTGCCGTCGTAGGGTGAAAGCCCGAGCGAGACCATGCAGGTGGGTGAGGGAAGGCCGTCGAGAAATTCGGCGTAGGAGAGCTGCTCCACGCTGACCAGGTTGACGGTCAGGTAGGAGCGGAGATACGCGGAGAGGCTGGACACCAGGTTGCGCGTGAAGGTGTCATGCAGCAGGTGAATGGCGCGCACCTGCGACTTCGGAATGCGGTCTGGCCGGCGGAAGTCGAACCGCGCCGCGGGGGTTTCCCTCTTGCGGTCCTGTTTTTGAAAGACCGCATCGATTTCCTGCTGCGTCAGTTGCCGGCTCACGGGTCCTCGCCCGTTGGATCGGCATTTCCCGGCGGAATGTTTAGAGAAAGCAGAAATCGCGCGCTTCCCCCTAATGAAAACGCGCCTTCCACCGATACATAACGTGTAAGGAGTCCAATGGAGCCCGACGTACTGGTAGTGGACGATTCGGCCGCGATCCGCAAGATTTTGCAGCGCGTTCTGCGGCAGACAGGCATGGCGATCGGAACCATTCACGAGGCTGGCGACGGGGAGGAGGCGCTCGAAATCCTCAAGTCGGTGCAGCCAGGATTGGTGCTGAGCGATATCAACATGCCCAAGATGGACGGCCTTCAGTTCCTGGCCGCGTTGAAGAGCAAGGAGGGGTGGCGGCAGATTCCGGTCGTGATGATCACCACCGAAGGCGGGGAGACGAAGGTCGGCGAGGCCGTCCGCCTGGGCGCCGCGGGATACGTCCGCAAGCCATTCACCGCGGATCAGATCAAGGAGAAACTTTCCGGCATTCTCGAGCCGGTTCCACCGCTATGAGCATTCACGAAATGGTTGTGAACTCGATTAACCGTGCCTGCACCGAGGTCTTCTCGACCATGCTGGGCGTAACCATCGCGCCCGGCGAATCCTTTGAAGAGAAGACTACTCTGGAGGCCAACGACGGCGTACTATCTCTGATCGGCCTGGCCGGCACGTGGACCGGAACCGGCAGCATCGCCTGCCCGCCGGATATCGCCTGCCGCGTCTGCTCGCACCTGTTGATGACCGAGTCGAACGCGGTCAACGAGGAGGTGCTGGACGCCGTTGCGGAATTGACGAACATGATCATCGGCGGCGTCAAGACCGACCTCGAACAGCACCTCGGGCCGCTCGGGCTGAGCATCCCGACCGTCGTTTTCGGCAGAAATTTCAAGACCCGCAGCACGGGGACGACCGAATGGACGACGCTGCGTTTCGATTGGGACGGCTCGTCGCTGCTGGTCCGGCTGTCGCTCGCTCCGCGCGAGCAGATGGCGCACCCGCGCGTGCATACGAACACACAACCCTGCGCGGTCGAGGTTTGACCGCCGATCCGGAGCCACCATGCCACCTGTAGCCACACTGAACACCGAATCGCCCGCCGTGCTGACGGAAGCGCGCGCCGGCAAGTATCTGACCTTCGACCTGGGCCGCGAGGAATTCGGGATCCGCGTCCTCAAGGTGCGGGAGATCATGGGGATCCAGGAAATCACCGCGGTGCCGCAAACACCCGCTCACGTCAAAGGGGTGATTAACCTCCGCGGCAAGATCATCCCGGTCATCGACCTGCGGCTGAAATTCGGGCTCCCCGCGGCCGAATACAATCAGCGCACCTGCATTATCGTGACGCAGGTGCAGGACGAGACGGCTCAACTCGTCATGGGCGTGGTGGTTGACGGGGTGTCCGAAGTGCTCACTCTGTCGGCTTCGGAAATTGAGGACACGCCGGACTTCGGCGAGGGGTTTGCCGCCCATTACCTGCTCGGGATGGCCAAGGTGAAGGGCAAGGTGAAAATCCTTCTCGACATCGACCGCGTGCTTTCCAGCCAGGAACTGCAGCACCTGAGCGAAATCATTCACTAAATCTCGGGAGAGAACGAAACCATGAACCGCACTTGGAGTCTCGGCGCCAAACTGATGGCTGCCACTGCCACGTTGGGCGCCATCACCGCGCTGGTGGCGACGCTTGGATATCGCGCCGCCTCGTATTCGTTGGAGGTTCTGAACACCACCATCACCCAGGCCCGGAAACTCGAGCTGGTGGGCGATATCAATACCGCCAAGTCGGATATGTCGGCGGCGCAGCGGGGCCTGATCGCCTTTACCTACGCGAAGGACACCGCCCGGGCGGCCGCTGCCGAGAGCCTGTTTGAAAGCGCGCGGCAGCGCTTTACGCAGGCGCTCGCCGACGTCCGGCCGCTGCTGGCGACCACCCGCGGCCGTGAAACCGTATCCCGCATGGAGGCCGAGTTCGACTCGTGGCTCGCTAGTTACGCCGAGTTGAAGCGCCTGGCGGAAAGCGGCGATGCGGACGGCGCAGTCCGGCAGTACGATAGCAACGTCTACACGCACCTGGAGGCCGTCGGCGCGGATTGCGGGGAACTGACGAGAATCGCCGACGAGATGTTGCGCCAGAACCAGCAGCAGGCTCAGGAGGCTGTATCCAGCGTCTGTTGGCAACTGCTGCTGCTGATGGCGTTCGCCGCGGTTGCAGTGGCGCTTGCCGTATGGATGGTGCGCGGGGCAAGCGGCGATATCCGCCGCATCGCCGCGGAGATGATCGAGGGTTCGCGGCAGGTGGCTACCGCCGCCGGACAGGTGGCCTCGGCAAGCCAATCGCTGGCGCAGGGCACCTCCGAACAGGCGGCGACCTTGCAGGAGACCTCCGCGTCGGCCAACGAAATTACGTCGATCACCCGCAAAAACGCGGAGAACACGCGGGCGGTCGCCGGCGTCATGGCGGAGACGGCGCAGCGCGTCGACGGCGCCAACCTGAGTCTCGAAGAAATGATTCGCTCGATGAAGGAGATCAACGGGTCGAGCGAAAAGATATCGAAAATTATCCGGGTGATCGATGAGATCGCCTTCCAGACCAACATCCTGGCGTTGAACGCCGCGGTCGAAGCGGCGCGTGCCGGCGAGGCCGGCATGGGCTTCGCGGTGGTCGCGGACGAGGTCCGGAACCTGGCGCATCGCAGCGCCCAGGCGGCGAAGGACACCGCTGCCCTGATCGAGGAATCGATCGCCAAGTCCAATGAAGGCGGCCGCAAACTGGATCAGGTGGTCAAGTCCATCCAGCAGATCACCGCCAGCGCGAATCAGGTCAAGACACTGATCGACGAAGTGGATATGGGCAGCCAGGAGCAGGCGCGGGGAATCGAGCGGATCAGCATGGCGGTCGGCCAGATGGAGAAGGTCACCCAGCGCAATGCGGCGAGCGCCGAGGAGAGCGCCGCAGCCAGCGAGGAAATGGCCGCGCAGGCCCGCAGCCTGGAGCAAACCGTGCAGCGGCTGCAGCGTGTGGCCGGGCAGGATATCGGCCGCGGAAGCTGGCACGAGACCCACGCCCACTTCCGGGCGGCGAGTTCCCCCGCCGGGCCTACTCCGGATCCTTTCGCGAAGGGCGATCACGGGCGCGACGCGTTTCCGCTGGATGAGCCTGTGCGGTCCCATGAGGCGGCGTGATGCCCGGCGGGTCCGATTTGCGGCAAAAGATCGAGGACCTCGCGCTCCGGCTGGTGCTTGAGGAGCCGGGCGGAGCGGCAGGCTGGGCGGCAGCGCTCGATGAGGTCCGGGCCGCGGCCCTGCAGCAGAACGCTGCAGCGATTGCCGCCGAAGCAGCCGGGCTGTTGGAAGCGGTCCGCACTGGCTCGGCGGGAAGTCAGGAGCTGCAGCAGGGATTGCTGCGGCTGCAGCGCGCGGCCGAGGACGCCGGGGCGGCCCCGGCGGGAGGATCGCCGGCCGAGGATATCGACCTGCTGACGGATTTTGCTCTGGAGACGCGAGAGCACCTCGCCGCCATCGAAGCGCAGGCGCTCACGCTCGAGCGCGATCCCTCGAATGCGGAGGCGCTGCATGCCGCATTTCGCGCTTTTCACAGCATCAAGGGCCTGGCCGGCTTCCTCGAACTCGGCGTGGTGCAGGAGCTGGCGCACGAGGTCGAGGCGGTATTGGACCGCGCCCGCAACGGCCTGCTCGCGATTACGCCGGACGCCATCGATGTCATCCTGCACGCGGCAGATCATCTGCAGCGGTGGGTGGCGCACGTGGAACGCATGGCGGCGCGGCAGCAATCGGCCGCGCCGCAGCGGGATGAAAACCTGCTGATGCGGATTCGGTCCCTGTGCAGCGCCGAACCGGCCGGCGGCGGCGGTCAACTGGCGGCGATGGCCATCGCGGTCGCAGGTCCGCCCGAGGCTGCGGGAAGCGCCGAGCCCGAGCCGTCCAAATCCGCCGCGGGCGCGGCGCAGCCGGAGCAGAAGGCGGCGATTAAGGTCGACACGGCCAAGCTCGATTCCATGGTCGAAATGGCCGGCGAGTTGGTGATCGCGGAATCCCTGCTGCGGCACGATTCCGAAATGGCCCTGCTGCGCAGCCCGGATCTGCAGCGCAAAATGACGCAGTTGGGCCGCATCACGAGCGAGTTGCAGAAGACCGCCATGGCCCTGCGCCTGGTTCCCGTGGGACCGCTGTTCCGCCGCATGGTGCGGCTGGCGCGGGATCTGGCGCGGCAGATCGGCAAGCGTGTGGAAATGGAGCTGGCGGGCAGCGAGATCGAGCTGGACCGCACGATCGTGGAGGAGCTGGGCGATCCGCTGCTCCATATGATCCGCAACGCGATCGATCATGGCATTGAAACTCCGGCCGAGCGCGAGCGGGCGGGCAAGCCTCCGGTCGCACGCCTGCTCTTAAAGGCGCAGCACCAGGCCGGGCAGGTGCTGGTCGAAATTGCGGATGACGGGCGGGGCCTCGACCGCGCAAAAATCGTGAAAAAGGCGCTCGAGCGCGGGCTCATTGCGAGCGAAGAAGGCCTCTCGGATGCCGAGGTCCACAGCCTGATTTTTCATCCCGGATTCAGCACGGCCGCGCAGGTGACAAGCGTCTCCGGCCGCGGGGTCGGCATGGATGTGGTGCGCCGTCATATCGAGAAGCTGCGCGGGCGCATCGATATCCGCTCGACGCCCGGCCAGGGCGCGTCGTTTCTGATTAAGCTGCCGCTCACCCTGGCAATCATCGACGGGCTCGTTGTGGGTGTAGGCGCGGAGCGCTACATTCTGCCGCTGTTTTCGGTGCGGGAGATGATTCGTCCCGGCGAGGACACCGTTTGGACGGTGCAAAACCAGGCGGAAATGGCCCTGGTGCGAGGTACGCTGCTGCCGGTGGTCCGGCTGCACCAGGTGTTCGGAATCCAGCCGCGCTCCGAAGATCCGCGGGAGAGCGTTCTGGTCGTGGCGGAGCTCGAAAACGAGCGCTACTGCCTGCTGGTCGATGAGCTGATCGGAAAGCAGGAAGTGGTGATCAAGTCTCTCGGCAAAATGTTTGAGAACGTAGCCGGGGTTGCGGGTGGGGCCATTCTGGGGGACGGGCGCGTCGGCCTGATTCTCGACCTGGAGAGGTTGTTCCGCGGGAGGCATGGTGAATCCCCACACTAAGGAGCTGGTGTGGCAGGCGGGCGAATCCATCCGGCCGATTGCCGCTCACGAATTCGAGCAGATCCGGCAGCTCGCGCGGCGGACCTTCGGCCTGGACCTCAGGACCGGCAAGGAAGATCTTGTCTCTTCGCGCCTGGGGCGGCTGGTGCGGGATGGCGGCTTCCGCTCCTTTCACGACTATTACCGGCACATTGTGGAGGACTCGACCGGCCTGGCGCTAGCCAGCATGATCGATGCCCTGACGACCAATCACACGGCTTTCTACCGCGAGCCGGCCCATTTCGAGTTTCTGCGCGCCCAGGTGCTGCCGCGCATCGCGGCGCGCGACGGCGTGGAGATCTGGAGCGCTGCCTGCTCGACCGGCGAAGAGCCGTGGACATTGGCCTGCGTGTTGAATGACGCGCTGCCGGGGCGGCCAGTCCGGATTTGGGCCACGGACATTTCGACGCGCGCGCTCCGCTTTGCCGAGCGGGCATTCTACCCTGACGACCGTTGCGAGGGAATCCCGCCCGCGTGGCTGGGCCGCTATTTCGAGAGAGTGAAAGGCAGCGAGCCCGGCTGGCGCGTATGCGCCAGGCTGCGGGCGCAGGCTCACTTCCGGCGCGTCAACCTTGTAGAAAGGTACGCGTGGCCTCGTCAGTTCGCCATCATTTTCTGCCGCAACGTGATGATCTACTTCGATCACCAGACCCAGACGGAGGTCGTGCGCAACCTGACGGACTGGCTCGAACCGGGAGGATATCTTTTCGTGGGGCATGCCGAAGGCCTCAGCCGCATCCCGCACACCCTGGATTATGTGCGGCCGGCTGTATACCGTAAGCCGCAGGAGGGAAAGTGTCCGCGATAGGCGCCCGCGATCCCGCAGCAAACGAAGCGCGTCCGGTCGCGCCTGGGCGAAAGACGCGAGTGCTGATCGTGGACGACTCGGCGATCGTCCGCAAGATCCTTGCGGAAGCCCTCTCCGGCGCTCCGGATATCGAGGTGGTGGGCACGGCGCCCGATCCCTATGTGGCGCGGGACAAGATTCTGGCGCTGCGGCCGGATGTGCTCACCCTCGATATCGAGATGCCCCGCATGGACGGCCTGACGTTCCTGCGCAAGCTGATGCGTTTTCACCCGCTGCCGGTGATCGTGATCAGTTCGCTGGCGCAGCCCTCCTGCCGGGTGGCGCTCGAAGCGCTTGAAAGTGGCGCCGTAGAGGTACTGGGCAAGCCGGGAGGACCGTATTCGGTCGGGGAACTGCGCCACAGCCTGGGCGAGAAGGTGCGCGCCGCGGCGGCGGCGAGGCTCGGGCAGCGCAGCACCGGGACCGGGCCGGCGCGGCCGGCCGCCGTGGTCGAGCCCGTCCTGTTTTCCGGCGATACCGTGATCGCGATGGGCGCCTCTACGGGAGGAACGGAGGCGCTCGCCTCGATCCTAACACGCCTTCCGGCGGCCGTGCCCCCCATTCTCATCACGCAGCACATTCCGCGGGAATTCTCCCGCGCCTTCGCCAACCGCCTCAACGAGATCTGCGCCCTGGAGGTGAAGGAGGCGCAAGACGGCGATGCGGTGCGGCCGGGGCGCGCCCTGGTGGCCCCCGGCGATTACCACCTCCTGCTGCGCCGTGGAGTGGGAGGATACTGCGCGGTGGTGAAGTCCGGCCCGCGCGTCTGTTATCAGCGGCCGTCGGTGGACGTGCTGTTCCAGTCGGTGGCGGAGACCGCGGGAGCCAAAGCGGTGGGGGTACTTCTGACCGGGATGGGCAGCGACGGCGCCCAAGGCCTTTTACGGATGCGGCAGGCCGGCGCCCACACGATCGCGCAGGACGAAGCCAGTTGTGTGGTGTTCGGGATGCCGCGCGAGGCGATCGCGCTGGGTGCGGCGGAGCGGGTTACAGCCCTGGCGGGAATGCCGGAGGCGATTCTTACGGCCGCGGCCAGCCATTCCTCGCCTGCCGGCACGGGACCGCTGCCGCGCGCGCATTAGCGCGCGGCCCGCGCGACCGGGCGTGATACCCTGAACTATAAATGCGAATCCTCCTGGCTGCCGCGCTGCTCGCGGCGTGCGCCTGCAGCCCGGCTACGACCGAGGCCGGGGACAACATTCCGGTGTACGGTTACGAAATCGTTCACACGTATCCGCATGACCGCACCGCTTTCACGGAAGGACTCTTCTACCTCAACGGCTTTCTTTACGAAGGCACGGGCCTCGAAGAGCAGTCTTCCATCCGCAAGGTCAGGCTGGAGACCGGCGAGGTAGTGCAGAAGCGCGATGTGCCCACCTACTTCGGCGAGGGCATCATCAACTGGAAGGACCGCCTGTACGAGCTGACGTGGAGGACCCAGGTCGGCTTTATCTACGATTTCGCGACCTTCGCGCCGAAGGGCGAGTTTCACTATCCCGGTGAAGGCTGGTCGATGACCACCGACGGCAAGCGCATCATTATGGATGACGGCACACCGCAAATTCGCTTCTGGAACCCCGAGACCCTTCAGGAGACCGGCCGCATTACGGTCACCGAAAACGGCCGGCCGGTCTCGAATCTCAACGAACTGGAATGGGTGAAGGGCGAGATTTACGCCAACATCTGGCAGACGGACCGGATCGCCCGAATCGATCCGGCCACGGGGAAGGTCGTCGGCTGGATCGACTGCACCGGGCTGCTGCCGCAATCGGACCGCATCGAGGGCAGCACCGATGTGCTGAACGGCATCGCCTATGATGCCGCGGGCGACCGGTTGTTCGTTACAGGGAAGTGCTGGCCGAAGCTGTTCGAAATCCGGCTGGTTCGCAAATCAGCAGCGCAGTAGCCGCGTGATTTTCTCGTCGGCTTCGTGGAAGCATCGGTCGAGGCTGTGCCAGTCCGGAAGAATTTCTTTACGCAGGCCGCCCAGGATTTTGCGAGCGGATTGGATGAGCATGAGGCAGTCTTGCAGCTTTTCGCGTTCGCTTGGCTTAATCATATTCCTCCGTCGCTTGCAACCGTGCCGCTCTACGTGGGCCGGCGAGGTAGATTTGGCCGCACGTTTCCGCGAGCATGCGCGGTGGATCGCCGCGAACAGGGGCCAGTATCGTTCCGCTTCGCCCCGTCCGGGTTCAGCCGCTGATAGAAGGAGCATGGGCGGGACCATGGTGAGAAACCGCCCGTAAATCTGCTCACGATTCCTAAGCCGTTCCCGCCAACTGCGCGTACTCCATTTCGGAGCTGGAGGGCAGCAGAACCCAGAGCGTATAGATGCCGAGCGCAGTGCCGAACGGAACGTTGATCAGGTTGAGCACGCCCAGGATAATCGCCAGCATCCTCGCCCACGGCTGGCGCTCCAATAACCCCCAACCCGCCATCAAGCCAAGGACGGCGACGCAGACCATCAGAAAACCGACGGCCTGCAGGATTTCGGTCACGAAAAACGGGACATCGGCGACGCGGCGGAAAAATGCGAGGAGAAACAGGCCGGGAATGAGGTGCAGAGCCGAACTTGCCAGCCAGAGGACGGCCAGCAGGCGAAAGTGGTTCGCCACACGGCCCTTGGGATATTCGGCGGGGACCGGCGCCGCTCCGGTGGGCTTGCCGCAGGAAGGGCAGAAGCTCTGGCTCGGATCGAGCCGCGTACCGCAACGATCGCAAAACATACCAAATCATCATACGAAAATGGCGCCCGCTGTGTTCCGAAGCCGGAGACAGGAGGCCCCGCGGTAGCGCGCGGCCAGGACCATCAGCACCGCGATCCAGCAGAAGAGCAGCTCGGCCGCCCGCATCCGCGCGATCATCCCGCCATGGAGCGCGCGATGCAGAAGAGCACCTGGGGCAGCAGCCCCTGTTGTCCTTCCCGCGGGATCACGTGTGCTATCGGGAAACGCCGGCAAGGCACCGCCCCCTGCGACAGCGGATGCCGCCTTGAAGTGGTGTGCCTCCACGTGATGCTCAACGGGCGCGGTGTGCCGGCGATGCGCCGCGCGCCGGCCAGGTTCAAGCACCATGCCAGCGGTAGCGCGAAGCGCTCGACGGCCGCCAGCATCCGGCCGGCGGCGCGCGCCGGCTTGCGAAGCGGGACTGGGTCGTTGGCTTGGCTTTCCTGAGGTTTGGTTTTTCCGGGCTTGACTCTCCTGGCGGCCGGCGGGATTGGAACGCCCGCCGCCCCGCCAACCCCGGTTACTGCTTGCGGATCGAGATTCGGCCGTTGATGGTGGTGAAGCTTGCCGGCACGCCGCCGCCATTGATGGTGCCGGACATCGTGCCGCCGCGCGTCACCGTGGTGCCGCCCGCCAGCTTGATCTCGAAATCGCTCCATACCGAGCCGTTCACGGTCCGCATCTTGACATTGGCTTTGACATCCGCGGGGAGGGCGACATTGATCTCTCCGTTGGTCGAACTGAAGGACATGGGCTTCGACGGGTCGACGCGCTGCATGGTGGCGTGGATCGGGCCGTTGGTCGTATCCGCCACGATCGTGCCGGAAATATTGATGAGATCGACGGCGCCGTTGGTCGAGCTGGCGTCCACTTCGCCGTGCACACCCTCGACGCGAATCGGGCCATGCGCCGATTTGAGCTGCACCGTGCTCGCTACCGGCACCGTCACCACGATCGGCCCGGAATTCGGCTGCGGGCGGATGCGCAGCACATTTCCTTCCTCGACATCGTAGTTCGCGCGCGGGACGTCGATGCGGTGCAGACCATCCGGCGTGGTGTCCGGCAGCGGGCGCCGCCGCGAGCGCTCCTCCGACTCCACGATGACGTCTTTGCCGTCGTAAGTCCTCACCGTGATTCCAGAGTTCACCGTGGCGATGTTCACGACCCACGGGCGCGACGCATCGCGCGGCGCGACGACCACGCGGCCTTCCTGCGCGGCGGACAGTGCGCAGCCCGCGAGGGCCAGGGTGGTGAGGGTGAAGTGTCGTTTCATTGGGGACTCTTTCTCATTCGCGTAGTCATCGTGATCTGCGCGCCTACATTCCTTTCGTGTACAGCTTGATCGATCCGTTCAGCGTGTCGAACGAGAGCAGCGGGCCGCCGGAGCCGATACGGCCATGCGTCAGCCTCCGCCCGACCTGCTGCATGCCGTCGCCGCCCACGGTGACGTCGCCGTCGGTGTAGACGCCGCCATTCAGGGTGTGGAATTTCAGGTCCGCATTCAGGCCAGGCTGAAAGTGCACCTCGACCGCGCCGTTGAGCGAATGGAAGCTCGCCTCCTTCACCGGATTGCGCGCAAAGCGCACCTTCACCGGCCCGTTCAGCGTGTGCACGGTGCCCGCGCCCGCGATGCCGTCCATCTCGATGCCGCCGTTGAGGCCGTGGATGCTGTAATCCCCGGTGGTGTTCTTCACCACGATGTCTCCGGCGTTAATGGTTTTCAGATCCAGCACGGTATCCGCGGGCACCTGAATGTCGTAATCGAACTTCACGTCGTAGCCGCGGTTGCCGGAATCGCCGCGGTGGCGGAACGGGCCATCCTCGTAGAGCGTGACGGTGCCGCCCTCCTGCGACATTTCGAGCGACACTTCGGACTTGGCGCGCGCCAGCGCGGCATTCGACTCGGCATCCGTGTGCCGCGCCACCGATACTTCGATCGTCCCGCCGCTGCCGCCGGTCACGTGGACATAGCCGCTGATGTTATCGACGATCAGCTTGCGTCCGGGGCCCGATACGGTGAACGAGCGGTGCAGCGTCTCGTCATCCTGGTAGTCCCAGCCGGCGTGGCGCCAGCCGTGGCGCTGCGCCGCGGCGAGCGCCGGGAGCAGGCACAGGAGCATCATGGTGCGGCGTTTCATTGCGTTCCTCCCAATTTGGCGAGCGCCGCCGCGGCACGCTGCCGCACGGCGTCGTTGGCGTTCTTGTCACTCGAAAGCTTCTGCAGCGCGGGCTCGGCCTCGTGCGCGTTGGCCTGCGCCAAAACATCGATCAACGCAACCTGCACGAGCGGCGAATCCTGCATCGCGAGCGAATCCGCCAGCGCGCGGCGGATCGCGGCGTCGCCAGTGAACTTGCTCAACGCATCCACCGCCGCGAGCCGCACGTTGACGTTGGTATCGCGATTCACGGCGTGGAGCAAAGCCTGCTCCACGTCGCGGTCCGGCTGCGCGATCTGGTAGCTGTACGTGACGCCGCGCAGGCGGGAACTGGCGGACTGCTGATCGAGCAGGGAGAGCGCGACCATCTGGCGCAGACTTTCCACCTGGCCGCGCAGTTGCGCGATCTCACCGCCGCCCGCCTGTTGCCCGCGCGGCCCGAGATAATGGCCGCCCAGGACGCCTGCCGCCAGCAGCACGGCCGCGGCTGCCGCCTGCCACGCGGGCTGGCGGTACCAGCGGCGCTTGGGGATGAGGTACGAAAGCCGCCGTTCCGCATCCTGATAACCCTCCTGGTAGGCGCGCAGCGCTTCCAGGAACCTGCCCTTCATCGCCGGGCCGGGCTCCGCTTCCTCCATGGCCTCCAAGCCTCTAAATACGACTCCCAGTTGCGCCACCTCGGCGCGGCAGCCCGCGCACGTGTCCAGGTGGTCGATCAGGCGCTGCCGAGCCGCCGCTTCCAGGCGGCCGGCCAGCAGCTCCGGAATCTGTTCTCGAACCCGCTCGCAATTCATGCCCGTTCTCCAGCCAGCGCTGCGAACCGGTCGCCCAGCTCGCGCAGCGCGCGATAGACCCGCACCTTGACGGTGCCGACCTCGCATTTGAGCGCGCCGGCGATCTCGTCGTATTTCCACTCCAGGTAACGGCTCATAATGAGCACCTCGCGTTTCTCCTGCGGCATGGCGGCCAGCGCGCGGCGCAGCAGCGCGGCTTCCTGGCGCCGCTCGGCCTGGCGGTCGGCCGGGACCTCGGCGCTGGCGAGCTCCACGTTTTCCGGCAGCGCCACCTCGCCTTTGTGGCGGCCCGCATGGTCCAGGTATACGTTGCGCCCCACCTGGTACAGCCACGCGCGAAAAGAGGTCTGCGGCTGATAGGTGTGGCGATATTTCAGAATGCGGAAGAAGACCTCCTGCACCAGATCCTCACTGGTGGCCCGGTCACCGGTGAGGTTCAGAAAATAGCGGAAGAGGCCGCGGGAATGACGGTCAAAGAGCGTCTCCAGCTTTCCCACGTCTCCCGCCCGGACCTCCTGCATCGCCTGTTCGTCTTCCATCCATTTGAGAATACCGGGCCCGGGCAAAAAGGTTACAGCCTTCCTTCCACGCGGAGAAATACCGGAGGTGGCGCGGCGGCCACACTGTGGCCCGCCGGAAACAGACGCAAGCGCCTTGCAATGTTGCACAATGGTAGCTTCATGAAGCGCTTCGTAAACGGTCTTTTAGTCATCTGCCTTGGAGCGGCGGTCGCGGCTGCGCAGGATCAGCAGAAACCGCCCGAGCAGCAGGCGCCGCCGCCGGGCAGTTCTTCGCTGCCGCGCCTGCAGGCGCCGCCTCCGCCTCCGCCCAAGGTCCCGGACGTGCGCCAGCCCGGTGAAACCGGATGGTGGGCCGAAGTGGATGCCTGGTTCCCCACGCAGCAGCCCGTCATGAACGCGGGCAAAGCGTTCGTCTCCAGCCCCACTACCGAAACCGGCGCCACCGTGAGCGGCACGATCAGTCCGTACGTGCAGATGCAGGGCAAGCCGAAGTTCGCCGAGGGCGCTGAGATCGGCATCGCACTCGGACTGCACAACGCGCTGCGCTTCAGCTACTGGGAGTCGACCGCCGCGGGCAACATCACCAGCATTCCCAACAACCTGCAAGTGTGGAACCAGACCTATCCGGCGGGCACCTGGGTCAGCACCAACTACCGTCTGCAAAACGCCAAAATCTCATTCGATTACCTCACCTGGCCGTACCCGGTGGAGTCCCGCCGCTTCCGCCTCAAGACGCTCTGGCAGATCCAATATACCGGCATCCGCACCTCGTTCGATGCGCCGCAGTTGCCGCTGGTCGATTCGACTGGAGCGCCGCTGGTAGATGTCAACGGCAACCCGATCAGCTACGCCGCCGTCGGCTCCCGCTGGTTCATTTACCCGGAATTCGGCTTGCAGGCGCAGTATTTCAGCGGCCGCCATCTGCGGCTCGAAGCCGAGGCTTCCGGCTTCGCTTTCCCGCACCGCGATACCGTATGGGATGCCGACGCCTCCGCCAATCTCCGCTTCGGCAAGATTGAATTTCGCGCCGGCGCCAAGGCGTTCCACTTCAAGACCTCGCCCCAGGCGGCGGAGTACATGTACGGCACGCCGGTCGCGGCCTTCGTCGGCGTGCGCTGGCATTCCGAGTAGCGCGGCGGGCGTGGTCGGCCTGATCTCCGATACGCACGGTCTGCTGCGGCCGGAGGCGCTGCGCGCTCTCGCCGGCTCGGAGCTGATCGTCCACGCCGGGGACGTGGGGAAGCCGGAGATCCTGCCGGCTCTCGCCGCGATCGCCCCGGTCGTGGCAGTGCGGGGGAACATCGATACTGCCCCGTGGGCGCGCGAGCTTCCGGAAACTGCCGTCGCGGAGATCGCGGGGGCGCGAATCTATGTCCTGCACGACCTGAACCAACTCGCGCTCGATCCCCAAGCCGCCGGTTTCTCCGCGGTGGTGAGCGGCCATTCCCATCAGCCCGGATGCAGCGAGCGCGCGGGCGTTCTTTACATCAATCCCGGCAGCGCCGGCCCGCGCCGCTTCCGCCTGCCGGTCACGGTCGCGCTCCTCGAGACGGGCCGCCTGCCGTGGGCGGTGCAGTTTATTGACCTGGCGTGAAGCCACCGCACCGGCTCCAATTATTTATAATTGTTACGGCACATGCAGTCCTCCCCCGCACAAGCCGGGTTTGTGTCCGATGCGATCGCCAGAGGTCTGGAGCGGCTGCAGGAGGAGGCCGGCGCGGCGCTTCGCGCGCAGGGAGCCGAACGGGTCCACGACCTGCGCGTCGCGGTGCGGCGGTTCACGCAGGCGCTGGCGGCGTTCCGGGATGTTCTGCCGCGCGCCGAGACCAAGCAGATCCGGCGTGAGCTGAAAACGCTGATGGACGCGGCGGGCGAGGTGCGCGATTTCGACATCGCGCTCAAGATCCTCTCCAAGTGCCCTCTCGATGGTGTTGCGGTGCTGCGGGCAAAACTGTCGGCGGAGCGGAGCAAATCGGCGCGCGCACTCGGTGACGCGCTGCGGCGTTGGAAATCGGGCGGAGGGGCGTCGTGCTGGGCGGAGCAACTGATGCCGGCCACGCCGCCGGCGGGCATCCCGGGCAATATCGAGAAAAAGATGCGCAAATTCCTCGAGCACGGCGAAGCGGCCGCCGAGACCAAGGCGTCCGCGCGCCAACTGCACCGGCTGCGCATCGAAGGCAAGAAGCTGCGGTACACGATCGAGCTGCTCGCGCCGGCCATGCCCGCTTCCGCCGGCGAATGGCTGGAGAAGCTGAAAGCGGTGCAGACAGCGCTCGGCGATGCGCAGGATGCCCGCATGACCCGCGATCAGGCGAAGCGGTTCGGCGCCGCCCCGGAGATCGCGGACTGGCTGAAGAAGCGCCAGCGGAAGCGCGCGCGGCAGTTCCGCGAGGTGTGGGCGGAGACATTTCCGGCGAAGCAGCATCCGCGCCTGCTCGCCGCCAGCGAACCCGTGAGCCCGAGGCCGATGGCCCGCAGCACCGCCGGTCCGGTGCCGGTGCCGCGAACTGCGTAGCTTGACGGCCACGCCCGCCCCGCTTTACGATGCAGCATGCATCGCAGGAGCTTCTTTCCACTCGTTGCCGCCGGAGCGGCGGCGGCATTCCAGGACAACGCCATCGAGCGCGTGCGCGCCGCCGCCAGCGCCGTAGCCGGCCGGAGCCCGGAGGAAGCGGCGCGCGATGAGGACTACTGGGCGGAGATCCGCGGCGCCTTCAGCATCGACCGCAATATCCTCAATTTCAATAACGGCCACGTCTGCCCTTCCCCCCGCACCGTGCAGGACGCCATGCGGCGCTATCTCGAATACAGCGACATGGGTCCGTGGCACACCATGATCAACGAGCTCGAGCCGCAGATCGAAAATGTGCGCCGCCGCCTGGCCGCCGCGGCCGGCTGCGATCCGGAAGAAATGGCGATCACCCGAAACGCCAGCGAATCGCTCGAAAACGCGCAGTACGGCATCGACCTCAAGCCCGGCGATGAAGTCCTCACCACCAATCAGGACTACCCGCGCATGCTCACCACGTTCCGCCAGCGCGAGCGGCGCGAAGGCATCGTGCTCAAGGCGATTTCCTTCCCTGTGCCGCCGCCCTCGATGGACGACCTGTACCGCCGCTTCGAGCAGGCAGTCACACCGCGGACCAGGCTCATCCTGGTCTGCCACATCACCAATCGCACCGGCCAGATCTTCCCCATCCAGCGCATCTGCCGCATGGCGCACGAGCGCAACATCCCGGTGATCGTGGATGGCGCGCACGCCTTCGGCCATTTTCCTTTCCGCATTTCGGACCTCGAATGCGATTATTACGGCACCAGCCTTCATAAGTGGACCTACGCGCCCGTGGGCACCGGCTTTCTCTACGTGCGGAAATCGCGCATCGCCTCGACCTGGCCCTTGATGGCCGCCGAGAAGCGCCAGGACGGCGATATCCGCAAGTTCGAGGAGATCGGCACGCACCCGGCGGCCAATCACAATGCCATCAGCGAGGCCCTGATCTTCAACCAGAACATCGGCATCGACCGCAAGGCGGAGCGCCTGCGCTATCTCCGCGACCGCTGGGCGTTGCGCCTGGCGCAGCACCCCAAGTGCCGCATTCTCCACAGCGCCGACCGCGCGCAATCCTGCGGCATTGGCTTCCTCGCCTTCCAGGGCGCCGACGCGGCGAAGATTCACGACGCGTTGTGGAACAAGTACCGCATCCTGACCGCCTACGTGCCGCACGAAGAGTACACGGGCCTGCGCGTTACGCCCAACATCTACACGACGTTAAGTGAGGTGGACTGGTTCGCGGATATGGTGGAGCGGGAATTAAAGTCTTAACAAATTTAACAAAGCAGTCGCGCGCGGTCTGGCCACGGAGCGGACCGCCGCGGCCTACATCGCCGCTGCATCCACCCGCGGTTGCGCCTGGTGCTGCTCGATGAGGCGCCGTAATTCCGAGCGATCCGCCGCCGCCTGCTCGAGCATGGGACGAAGCCGCACCAGCGCGTCTTCATCGCGCGAGGTGTCGGCGATCCGCAGTTTGCCCTCGACCTTCAGATAGTGCCGGGTCGCGAGAGCGTATTCATTCCATAGACGGCTACATTCCGGACAATTGTGATGCATTGTTTCGGGTTCCAGGGGGCGCGGCGAAATCAATAATATCAGCACTTGAATCGTTTTAACACCGGAAATTTGGTACTGAAATAGTTATAGGTCTTATACTTCCGAATGGCCTACAAGGTACCGTTTCCGAAAGCAAGTACCAGCGGCGATCCGGCGCTATAATCACGCCTATGCGCAAAATCTCCCTTTCGTTTCTGGTCCTGGGATCGGCCATAATCTGCGCGGCGGCGAAGTACGACCCCGCGATTTTCGGCTCGCTCGAATGGAGGAGCATCGGTCCGCTGCGCGGCGGACGCTCCATCGCTTGCGCGGGTTCAGCCAGCCGGCCGTACGAATATTATTTCGGCGCCGTGGGCGGCGGTCTGTGGAAGACCACCGATGGCGGGCTCACTTGGCACCCCGTGACCGACGGCCAGTTGCACAGCTCGTCGGTGGGCGCGGTGGCCGTCGCGGAATCGAATCCGGACATCGTTTACATCGGCATGGGAGAGACTGAGCTCCGCGGCAACATCATGCAAGGTGATGGAATATACAAATCCACCGATGCTGGCAAAACGTGGACCCACATGGGCCTCACCGACACGCAGGCGATCGCGCGCATCCGCGTCCACCCGCGAAATCCCGATATTGTCTACGCCGCCGCCTTCGGGCATCCCTACGGCCGCAACACCGAACGCGGGGTCTACCGTTCGCGGGACGGCGGCAAGACGTGGCAGAAGGTGCTCTTCAAGAGTGACCACGCCGGAGCCGTCGACCTCGTGATGGACCCCCACAACCCGGATGTGCTCTTCGCCGCGATCTGGGACGCCAACCGCACCTCCTGGAGTCTGACCAGCGGCGGGCCGGACAGCGGGCTCTACAAGACCACCGACGGCGGCGATCACTGGACCGAAATCACGCGCAATCCGGGGCTGCCCGAGGGAATCATCGGCAAGATCGGCGTTGCCATCTCCGGCGCGGACTCCAACCGCGTCTACGCCATCGTGGAAAACGAAAACGGCGGCGTGTTCGCCTCCGACGATGCCGGCGCCACGTGGCGCAAGGTCAGCGAGGATCGCGCGCTCCGCCAGCGGGCTTTCTACTACTCACGCATCTACGCCGATCCCCAGGCGAAGGACACCGTCTACGTTTTGAACGTGGGCTTCCATAAATCTACGGATGGCGGGAAAACATACCGCCAGATCCGCCCGCCGCACGGCGACAACCACGACCTGTGGATCGACCCGAACCACCCCGAGCGCATGATCGAAAGCAACGATGGCGGCGGCACGGTCTCGATCAACGGCGGCCAGTCCTGGACCAGCGAGGCCTACCCGACGGCTCAGCTTTACCACGTCGCCGTGACGCACGAGACGCCGTATCACGTCTGCGGCGCGCAGCAGGATAGCTCGACGGTCTGCGTCTCGAGCGCCGCGGGCGGCCGCGGCTTCGGTGGCGGCGGGCGCGGCCAGGCCGTGATGTACGCGGTGGGCGGCGGCGAGAGCGGCTATATCGCGCCGCATCCCACCAACCCCAATCTGTTCTACGCCGGCAGCCAGGGCGCGCTGCTCACCAAGTTCGACCGGCGCACCAACTACACACGCGATATTCAGGTGTATCCGCTCTTTTTCTCCGGCGAATCCGCGGGCTCGCTGCCGGAGCGCTGGCAGTGGACCTTCCCGATCGTCTTCTCCCCGACCCAGCCGGACGTCCTCTACACGTCCTCCCAGCACCTCTGGAAGACCACCGACGACGGCCATAGCTGGCAGAAGATTAGCCCGGACCTCACGCGCAACGATCCCCTGACGCTGCGCGACTCCGGCGGCCCCATCACGCATGACCAGAACGGCCCGGAAATCTACGGCACGATCTTCACCATCGCGCCCTCGCGCAAGGAGGCGCAGACCATCTGGACGGGCTCCGACGACGGCGTCGCCTACATCACGCGCGACGGCGGCGCGCACTGGACCGAGATCACGCCCAAAGGCCTGCCGCACTTTGCGCGGATCAGCCTGATCGATGCCTCACCGCACGAGGCTGGCAAGGCCTACCTCGCCGCCAAGAACTACCAGAGCGACGACCGCCATACGTATCTCTTCAAGACCTCCGACTACGGCAAGACGTGGACCAGGATCGTCAACGGCATTCCCGATGACGACTACGTGCACGCCGTGCGCGAAGATCCCGTGCGGCCGGGGTTGCTGTTCGCCGGCACCGAGCACGGCATTTACGTTTCCTTCGACGACGGCGCCGAGTGGCAGCCGATTTCGCTCAACCTGCCCGATACCCAGGTCTCGGATCTGGTGATCGAAGGCAACGACGTCGTGATCGCCACCCACGGCCGCTCGTTCTACATCCTGGACGACATCTCGGCGCTCCGCCAGTTGTCGCCCGCGGTCGTGACCGAGGATGCGCACCTGTTCCACGCGGCGCCGGCGCAGCGCAATATCGGACCCGCGCGCATCGAGTATTTCCTCGGCAAGCCGGCCGATGAGGTGAAGATCGAAATCCTCGACGCTAAAGGCCAGGTGGTGCGCAGCTTCACCGGCAGCGCCGCGCAGGATCGCGCACGGGGCGGCCGCGGAGGCCGGGGCGGCGCTGCGGCCGAGGGCGATGCGGGCGGCGGCGATGAGGAAGGCGGCGGCCGCGGCAACTTCAACCCGCCAGTGCCGCACAAAGCCGGCATCAATCACTTCCAGTGGGACCAGCGGTACGCGGGCGCCAAGGGCTTCCAGGGCATGATCCTGTGGGGCGGCAGCACGCAGGGCCCGCTCGCCGTGCCGGGCGTCTACCAGGTACGTCTCACCGCGAACGGCAAAACGCTCACAGACAAACTGCAGCTCGAAAAGGACCCCCGCCTCGATAACGTCACGCTCGCGGATCTGCAGGAGCAGTTTTCGCTAGCCATGCAGGTTCAGGCGAAATTCACCGAGGCCGATGAAATGGTGATTCTGGTCCGGGAGCTGAAGAAGCAGATGGACGACCGCCTCAACAAGAGCCAGGACGCCTCACTGAAGACCGCCATGGACGCTCTCCGCGCCAAGCTAACCGATGTCGAGGAAGCGGTCTATCAGGTCCGCAACCGCAGCGGCCAGGACCCGCTGAATTTCCCCATCAAACTGAACAATAAATTGGCGGCGCTCGAAGCGAGTATCGAGCGCGGCGATGGACGTCCGACCGCGGCCTCCTACGATGTCTTCAAGCTGCTTTCGGAGAAGCTCGATGCCGAGAAGGGTAAGCTCGATGGCGCGCTCGCAGCCGGGCTGCCGCCCATCAACCGCATGCTTGCCGCCCAGAAACTCGAACCGTTACAGCCCACCACTACGGAAACGCCCGCGCCCAAATAACGCCGGCCGGCAGCGGGAGCACAGGCTCCCGCTGCCAGGCGAGCCGCTTCAGTTTTTAGCGGCGATGGCCGTGCCATTCATGCTCATGCCAGTGATGGCCGCCGCCCCATCCCCAACCATACACGTACGGGCTGTAGTACGGCGTGTAATAAGGCCCGTAGAGATACGGATCGGGGTAGCCAAACCCATAATAGTAGGGCTCGACGTACGGGGTGACGCCCACGTAGACGTGAGGCCTCGCCTGAGCCGGTTTGGGTGTCGCGAAGCCGATCGCTCCGGCCAGAAACAATGTGGCCAGTCCGATTTTTTTCAGCATCCTCCACCTCCGCTTATTTTCGATGCAGGAGGCTCCGCACGGGCCTGTAAAAGGTCGTAAACGGAGCCATCCCGCGTCAGTTCAGCGGATTACCGACGGCCGTGGAAGCCGTGGCCGCCGTGGAACTCATGGTGTCCGCCCCAGCCGCCGCCCCACCCGAAGCCCAGACTGTACGTCGGACCGTACGCGGGATAACTATACGGGTACGGGTATCCGTACGCATAGTACGGATTGACGTAAACCGGCGCGGGCGCGCCGACATACACGCCGAAGCTCGTGTGCGCCTCCGCCTTTTTCGGCGTGGCAAACGCCAGAATGCCGGACAGAGCCAGCGTCGCAATCGCGATTCTTTTCAACATCTTCTCCCTCCAATGTTTTGGACGCAATCGGGAGGTTAGGGTCTGTAAAAGCTTGTAATGCCGCGGAGCGCAGTCCTATTACCTGCGAGCAGCCTGTCGCGCGCGAATCGTTGCCATTGAAAAATTCGATCGCTTCAGGCTTGACACCGGTATCGGCCCGCAATAGAATCCCCCCAATATTCATTAGCAGTCTCGGCCCTACGTAACTACAAGGAGGGGGATACATGAGC
>DATGMB010000238.1:0-7101 GCA_035293845.1 Bryobacteraceae bacterium | reverse complement strand
ATTGGTTTCCCTATAAAACTACGGGCCGGGAGTCCCCGGCCCTAACACTTGCACGACGGTCTCCGTGCGCTTGCTACCGCTTGGTAACGGTGGCGCTCCGCAATATATGATGCGCGAGCGCGCAGATTTGATGCGTCAGGCGGCAGCTTCGACTTTGATCTGCCGCGGACGGGCGGCTTCCTTCTTCGGAAGCGTGACAGTCAGGACGCCATTCTTGAAGCTGGCCCCGATCTTCTCGGTATCGAAGCTGTTCGGGACGGCAAAGCTGCGGACGAACTTGCCGTAGTTGCGCTCGATGCGATGGAACCCCTTGGTGCCTTCCTTGGCGCTTTCGAAGCTGCGCTCACCGGCGATCGTCAGCGTCTGGTTCTCGACACGAACATCGATGTCCTTGAGCTCGACATCCGGCAGATCGGCCTTAAAGACGAGATCGTTCTCGGTCTCGAAAATGTCCACGGCCGGCGACCACGGCCGATTGGTCTGGGGCTCGCTCATGAGACGGGTAAAGGCGTCCTCGAAAGCCCGGAGGTTCGCGAGGGGGTCGAAATGGCTGAGAGACATTGCGCTGAAACTCCTTCGAGTTGAAAATGTGTGGGAGGTATCTGACCTCATCCACTTGCAAGCATAAAATATGCGTGTGTTCTTGTCAAGAATTTTTCGTCTTTTCGTATCAGCAGGTGACGAGACCACGTATTTCAGTTGTTGGCTTAAGTTTTTCAAATACTTACGGACCGAGGATGAATTCGCCGCCCCCGGCTGCACGCCTCCTCAGTGGCGCGATAGCCGCCGCACCACACCCCTGACCCAGCTCACCCATCCCGGCGGGGTGCTCGGTACACTGTTCATCCGTGCGAGACAGACCGATCCCCGTTAAAGCGTCGCTGGACGCCGGCTACTCGCTTCAGGCGATCGCCTGGACCGTTAAGAAGGGACTCAGTAGGCTCTCTCCTGCTTGAATCACAGGATGGCCTGTCCGGCATCAGTTCTCGCCCGGATCCTTCGATGCCCTGTCTACGATCAGGAAATCCAGTCTCACGCGTCTGGCCTCCGCTCGCAGCCCAAGGGCTGCTAGCGCCTGTAGTGGGCCACTCGAGTCCCTAATTCCTGCGAGAGGCAACGGGCTATCTTCGGAAATGCTAGCTGCCGAGGGGCTACGCCAGTCAAGTTTAAAGTTGTACGATCCGGGCAACCCCGTCATGTCGACGACCGGCCGGTCCGTCCACCGCATGAGTATTCCCGCCAAGTCTCGCATGGACCTGTTCTGTGCCACTAGACTACTTGGTGTTGGGCGGACGATGGGCACGGTGCCAGGTGTAGCCACCTCAAGCCTCGGGCCCTTCTTGTCCACAAGAAGCACGTAGCAGGGTGTCTCTCTACTTTCCCAGTGGATCACCAAGTGGAACCGGTCCTCTAATAGGCTCTGCAGCATTAGCAGAACCTTGTCGTCAGGGGTCTCGGGCGGTATCGTAGCGAGTACGTCGTATCTCTCGGACTCAATCCACCCTGGTCCCGAGATTCGGTACGCAGGCAGTTGATAGGCCATCTGAAGGAGCACTTTCAGCGGCGTCTGGTACATCGTATATCTTCCGTGGTCTCTGCCTTGTACTCGACCACCGGCTAGCACCCTCTCCGACCATCCCGACGGAGGTGGTTGACCAAATGAGGGTGGCCGTCAGGGATTCCAGCCGATTGCGGCCGGCCGGCTAGCGAACCCACGACCCAGCAGGCTAGCAAAGCCAGCGGGCGTCTGTGATATACGTGCATGTTCATCCCTCCGCAACGACCAATCAATCGATGTGGCCTCGTGCCACCTTCTACTGACCGTGCAATCCAGGTTCTGTCCGCCCGGAGTGCCCTGAATAAGACTTTGTGTGGTTTCAACGTGTCGGACCCCCCTTTCAGTAAGTATATGGTCGGGGGGTATGTCAATGGGGAAATTCCCTGAGTCGGATGATTCGGACGCGGAGCGTTGCAAAGGCAGGGTGATCAGGCCACCAGCTTCACGAGTTATGCCGGTATATGTGAAACGCTGCTTTCCCCTATGTCATCAGCAGCTTAGGCGGAATGTTGGGTTCGTTTTGCAAAATTGCGTTATTCGTACCGCAGCGCCACCACCGGGTCGAGGCGCGATGCCTTGTTCGCCGGCCACATCCCGAAGAACAGGCCCACGCTCACCGATACGACGATCCCCAGCACGGCGGCCCACAGCGGCACCGCGGCCGGAATCGAGGTGAAGATCAGCCGGCTGATCAGCGCGATCGCCCAGCCGAAGATGATTCCCGCCACGCCGCCGAGCAGCGTCAGCACCGACGCTTCCAGCAGAAATTGCACCAGGATGTCCGCCCGCCGCGCGCCGATCGCTTTTCGAATCCCAATCTCATAGGTTCGCTCCGTGACCGAAACCAGCATGATGTTCATGACGCCGATCCCTCCCACCAGCAGGCCGATCGAGCTCAGCACCGCCATCACCAGGAACATCACCGCCGTAATCTGGTGGAAATCCGAGATCATCTGCTCGGCGGTCGAAAGCGCGAAATTATCCGGCTTATCGTAGGGAACGCGGCGCGCGATGCGCAGCACGGTGCGGATCTCGTCGGTTGCCTGCGGCAGCTTGCCGTCCTTCGCCGTCACCACGATGGCGTTCTCGCGCGCCCCGGGGTACATCTTCTGCATGGTCCAATAAGGCAGCAGCACGCGGTTGTCGCCATCGCCGAAAAACGACGCCGCGGGGCGGATCATCGTGCCAATCACGGTGAACTCGTGCCCATCCACCAGGATGGTCTTGCCGATCGGGTCGACCCCGGCGTACAGCCCCTTTTCGATGTCCTCCCCGATCACCGCCACCATCATGCGGCGCCGGTTCTCCTCGTCGGTGAAGAAGCGGCCGAGGTGCAGATCTACCTGCCCGCCGCGCGCGTACGCCTCCTCGACCCCGAACGCGTTCACGCCGTACATGTCATTGCCGCGGTAATGCGCATTGATCGTGTTTACATTGGGGAACAGCATCGTCGAGACGTCTTCCACGTCCGGGCAGCGCTCGCGGATTTCGACGGTGTTCTCGTACGTCAGGTCCTTGCGCGTGCGCTCTTCCGCGCTGAGGCCGTGGTTGCGCGGCCCGACCGGGAACTTGAACACGATGATCGAATTCGGCCCGAAGCTGCGCAGCATGGCGGAGACCGAGGCGTCGAAGCCCGTCAGGATGGCGCTGACCCCGATGATCGTGCCGGTGCCGATGATCACCCCCAGTACCGTAAGGAAAGCCCGCAGCTTATACGTGCGAATGGTCTGAAACGCCAGAACGATGCCGTTGGCGAAAGCGCGTTTGAGCATAGGACGCCGCAGTTACCTTTCCACCCGCAGGGCTTCGATGGGGTCGAGACGCGCGGCGCGGCGCGCCGGATAGATCCCGAAAAACAGCCCCACCGTCGCCGAAAGACCGACTCCGATCGCCACCGACGAGTACGGCATCGCCATCGGCACCGAAAACAGATTGCGCACCAGCGCCGAGACACACCACGCCAGGCCGACCCCGATCAGCCCGCCCATGCCGGCGAGCACCGCCGATTCCACCAGATACTGATTGAGAATGTCGCGGCGGCGCGCGCCGAGCGACTTGCGGATGCCGATCTCGCGGGTCCGCTCCGTGACCACCGCCAGCATGATGTTCATGATCACGATGCCGCCCACCACCATGAACACCGAAACGATCCCCACCGCCATGCCCGCGATCGCCGCCGTCAGGCGCTGCCACAGGCTCACGATGGTTTCCGACGCGAAGATGCTGAAATTATCGTCCTGGCCCGGACGCAGATGGCGGTAGGCGCGCATCAGCACCCGCACTTCGTCCTCCGCCTCCGCCAGGTGCTGGTTGTCGATCGCCTTCGCCACCATGGAAAGCCCGTTGTGGCTGCCGTAAGTTTTGAAATAGCTTTCGATCGGGACCATCACGAAATTGTCCTGCGAGTTGCCGAACACGCTACCCAGCGTTTTGGCCACGCCGACCACCTCATACGGCACGCCCTCGACCGTGATCACCTTGCCGATGGGGTCCTTGTTCTCGAAAAACTTGCTCCGCACGTCGTTCCCGATAAATACGACGGGCGCATGCCGCCGCACCTCCTCATAAGTGATGCCGCGGCCGGTATCGACCTGGACATTGTTAATCCCGAGGATGTTATCGGTAATTCCCTGGACGTTGACATCCTCCATAGTCGCGCCCTTATAAGAGACGCGCGCCCGGCGCCCGGCCATCATCCCGACATCGCGCAGCATTGTGGCCTTGGCCTTGACGAAGTCGTATTCATCCGCCTTGATCTGCGGGTTGCGCTTGTCCATCTCGAAGAACTTCTTGGGGTCCCACGGCCCGAACCACGCCATGCGCACTACGCGGAACCCATCGGCGCCCATGTTCGAGACTTTCTCCGCGATGTAGACATCCATCCCGTGAATCAGCGCTGTCACGGCGATCAGCGTCGTGGTGGCGAGAATAATGCCGAGCAGCGTGAGAAAGCTGCGAAGCTTGTTCTTGCGCAGCGAATCGAGAGCGATCCGCGTAGCTTCCCAGAAGGAGGCGCTGAACTGCAGGTGTCGAGTTTTGGGCACGGGTCAATAGGGTGACGCACGAAGGCCGTCGTTTGTTCCCGGATTGGAGACGAATGAGGCCGAATCGGTTTAGCGAGGCCGGCTTCTTGACGCACAGACACGCAGACGCGGAGCTCTCAATGTCTTCTCTGTGTCTCTGTGTCTCTGTGTCTCTGCGTCAATAAAGCCGCCATGGTTCTCACCGCTGAAGGGCATCGCATCGACGGTCCCGGCGCTTTCTACACCCGGAATCTCCCGCACGGCATCCAAAAATCGCCGGTAGACCACGGCCCGCGCCGCACCCTTGTACCGCGCCGGCTGGGGCAGCACGACGGCCGCGAGCACGCGGTCCGCCGTGAACCCGGGGTCGGTCCGGAGCAGCCCGAGGAAGCCTCCCGCGAGGCGCCCGCCCGTCACCGCCAGCGCCACCGTGATCGCCACCTCGGCGGCGACCAGCGCCGCCCGCAGCCGGTCCCGCCGGCCCGCCGCGGCGCCGCGCGCGCCCAGCCCGCTCGTCCGCGCCGCCCGCAGCGCCGGCGCGAGGCCGAACAGGAGACTGCTCGCGATCGCTACACCCAGCGACACCGCCAGCACCCCCCAATCCGCGCGCGCCGCCGCCAGGCGCGGAATCGAAACCGGGGCGAGCCGCGGCAGCACGCGCCACGCCGCCGCGGCCAGAGCGAACCCTGCCGCGCCGCCCGCCGCCGCGAGCACGGCCGCTTCGGTCAGCAACTGCCGCGCGATCCGCCACCGCCCCGCGCCCAACGCCGCGCGAACCGCCATCTCCCGTTCGCGCGCCAGGCCGCGCGCCAGCAGCAGATTCGCGACGTTCGCGCAGCCGATCAGCAGGAACATGGCTGCCGCGCCCAGCAGCAGCCAGAGAGCTTCGCCGGTCCGGCCCACCGTCCGGTCGAGCAGGCGCCCCACCCGCAGCACGCGTCCACGCTCGATCTCCGGATACTCGCGCGCCACCGCGGCCCCGACCGCCGCCACGTCCTGCTCCGCCTGCGCCATGCCGATGCCCGGTTTCAGCCGCGCCACGATCGCGGTGCTGCTGCGCGGCGCGCGCTTTACGAGCGACATCGGCGTCCAGAACTCGACGTACGGATACGGCGTGTGCGCCGCCTCGCGCCGCAGCGGGAAATTGAAATCCGGCCCCATCACGCCGAGGATGCGGCAGTCGTGCCCGTTCACCGTGATCGTGCGGCCCACCACGCCACGGTCGCCGTGGAACCGCCGCATCCAGAGGCCGTAGCTCAGAAGGATCGTCTGCTCCGGCGCAGCCTCGTCCTCCGGCTCGATCCCCCGGCCGAGCATCGGCGCGACGCCAAGCGTGCGCATCAGGCCGGCGGTGACCTGCAGGCCGTACGCAGCCTCAGGCGGCGCACCGCCATCGCCCGCCAGCTCGAAGACGGAATTGTTCCAGGCCCCCACGGAAGCCAGGGTCCGCGATTGCCGCAGAATGCCATCCGCCTCGAGGGCCATCACCCAATCTCCGATGGATTCGCGCGCGCCGGCCGTCTCTCCGCGGATCTGCACCAGCTCCTCCGGCCGCGCATACGGCAGCGGCTGGATCAGCACCGCCCGTACGGCCGTGAACACCGCCGCCACCGCCCCGACGCTGAGCGCAATCGAAGCCACCGCGATCGCCGTTGCCGCCGGCGCGCGGCGGAACCATCGCAGCGCCAGCCGCAGATCCATCCGGAATGGCAGGAAGTGATTGGGCATCACAGGACACGGACGCAAACGCCGGTGCCGGGTTTCGCTTGTCAAACATTTGGGACCTGGTGGCGTCTTAAGATGAGACTGGAGATCACATGTTCCGATTCCCGGCGGTCCTGGCCGCCTCTATCCTTTGCTGCGCGGCCGTGGCGCAGCAGCCCAAAGGCCCGGCGTTCGAAGTCGCCACGGTCAAGCCGGCCGCGCCGCCCCAGATGGGCCCCAAAGGCCCCATGATGATGATGGGCATCCGTGGCGGCCCCGGCACCAATGATCCCGGCCAGTGGCAGGCCATGGGTATGCCCCTCAGCCGCCTCATCGCCGCGGCCTACAATGTCCGGAACTATCAGGTCTCGGGCCCTTCCTGGATGGATTCGGAGCGCTTCGATATCACCGCCAAGGTGCCGCCGGGCACCACCAAAGAGCAGTTCTATGTCATGCTCCAGAATCTCCTCGCCGAGCGCTTCAAGCTGGTGGTCCACAAGGAGAGCAAGGACGGACCGGTCTACGCGCTGGTGGTGGCGAAGGGCGGCGTGAAGATGAAAGAATCGCCGAAGATCGACCCGGCCACTGGCGACTCCGCTCCTCCGCCGCCTCCCAAAATCGGACCGGATGGAATGCCGTCCAAACCGATGGGCCGCGGCGGCCGGGGAATGGGACTCATGATCGGCCCCAAGGGCCTCCGCATGCAGGGCTCGAACGTGACCATGGAGCGGCTTTCCGACGTTCTCAGCGAGCAGTTGGGGCGCCCCGTGGTCGATAAGACCGGCCTGACGGGCGAATACGACATCTCCATGGACT
>DATGMB010000237.1:0-4524 GCA_035293845.1 Bryobacteraceae bacterium | reverse complement strand
GCGCGGGCTTCCTCCGCGGATTCGAGATCGAGCGCGACGATGATCGGATTGTGGCTCATAGAATGCGTACCGGTTTGGGACCGTGCGTGACGACGCGGCCGATGGCATACGCCGCGGGCAGCGCGGCGCAGAGGGCCGGGGCATCGCGCTCCGCGAGCGAGATCAGCAGCCCGCCGGAAGTTTGCGGATCGTAGAGCAGGTCTTCCACTTCGCGCGGAATTTCCGCCGTTATATCCACCGCGCAGCCGGCAAATTCGCGGTTATTTTTCAACCCGGCGGGGATCGCGCCGGCGCGGGCGTACTCGAGCGCGCCGGGGAGGAAACGCAGCCGCGCGGCATCGATTTCCACGGTCACGCCGCTCGCCACAGCCATTTCGCGCGCATGGCCGATGAGGCCGAAGCCGGTGACATCCGTGCAGCCGTGGACATCGAAGCGCAGCATCTCCTCGCAGGCCTGGCGGTTGAGCGTGAGCATGGACGCGACGGCCGCCTCGACATCGGCGGAAGCCGCGAAGCCGCGCTTCAGCGCCGTGCCGATGACGCCTGTGCCGAGCGCCTTGGTGAACACCAGGGCATCGCCCGCCCGCGCGCCGGCATTCGCCATCACGCGCCCGGGATGCACCAGCCCGGTGACGGAGTAGCCGAACTTGATCTCTTCGTCCGCCACGCTGTGGCCGCCCAAAATGGAGCAGCCGGCTTCGCGCATTTTCGAGGCGCCGCCGGCGAGGATCTGTTCGAGATCCGCGAGATCCCCGGACATTGGCCAGGCGAGGATCGAGAGCGCGGACACCGGGCGGCCGCCCATGGCGTAGACATCGCTGAGCGAGTTGGCGGCGGCGATGGCGCCGTAGGTGAACGGGTCGTCGACGATGGGGGTGAAAAAATCGACCGTCTGCACAAGGGCGAGCTCCGGCGTCAGCTTGTACACGCCGGCATCGTCGGCGGTGTCAAACCCGATCAGCACGTTTTCATCCGGCCACCGCGGCACGGCGGCCAGGACCTTGTCCAAAACCTTTGGACTGAGCTTGGACGCTCAACCCGCGGCCTTGACGTGTGCCGTAAGTTTCCGAAGCTGAGTGGATTCCGGCATGCGCGCGTGAGCGGAACCGCACCGCGGCTTGCGCGCGCGGCTCCGGTCCCCTTATATAATACCGGGGATGCGACGCCCGCTTCTCCTTTTCGCCATTGTGCTTCTGACGGGGCTGGCCTTTACGCTGGTTTCCCGCGACCCGCAAGCCGACCCGCGCCTCAAAAAGGCGGTGCGCAGGGCCGAGCGCAACGGCTGGATCGAGGTGCACCTGGAGGGTTCGCCCGCCGAAATCGGCTATCAGCACGGGTACCTGCTGGCGCCGGAGATCGCGGATAACTTCAAGGCGATCTCGGTCGAGATGGTGCACGAAGAGAAGAGGGACTGGGGATTTTTCCGCAAGGCCGCGGAGGAGGTCTTCTGGCCGCACATCGAAGCGGAATACCGGGACGAGCTGAACGGCATCGTGGAAGGGCAGAAGGCGCGCGGCGGCAAGCTCGATCTCTGGGACGTGGTCGCGATGAACGCGTGGCTCGAGCTGCCGTATTACGACAAGGAGTACGGCAAGGCGCATCCCGGCGGGCCAACCGGCTCGGGCCCGGGCGAACATTGCAGCGCGTTCGTCGCGACGGGCAGCTATACGAAGGACGGCCGGATCGTGATCGGCCACAATAACTGGACGAGCTACTCTTCGGGGGAGCGGTGGAACATCGTTTTCGATATCGTGCCGGCCAAGGGCAGCCGCATCCTGATGGATGGCGCGGCAGGGCTGATCCACAGCGCGGACGATTTCGGGCTGAACGCGGCGGGCATCGTGATTACCGAGACCACCATCAGCAACTTCAATGGCTTCGACCCCAACGGCGTTCCCGAGTTCGTGCGGGCGCGGAAGGCGATGCAGTATGCGAAATCGATCGACGACTTCGCGCGCATCATGAAGGAAGGGAACAACGGCGGGTACGCGAATAACTGGCTGGTGGCGGACCGCAAGAACAACGAGATCGCGAGCCTGGAGCTGGGGCTGAAAAACGTCGTTCTGCAGCGCACGAAGGACGGCTTCTTTGTGGGCGCCAACTTTCCGGCCGATCCCAAACTGGCGCGCGAGGAAACCGATTTCAACCTGAACGATCAGAGCCTCAGCCAGAACGCCCGCCACGCCCGGTGGCTCGACCTGATGGAGCAGAACAAAGGCAAAATCGACGTGGCCGCCGGCGAGCGCTTCCTGGCCGACCATTACGACACGTACGAGCGCAAGAACGAGCCGAGCGAGCGGACGCTGTGCGGCCATATTGACCTTTCGCCGCGCGGCATGGGGACGTGGCAGGCGCCCTACGCGCCCGCCGGAGCGGTGCAGAATAAGATTACGGATGCCGCCGGCGCGGAGAAAATGACGATGTTCGCCGCGCTCGGCCACTCCTGCGGGCTGAATTTCAAGGCGCAGGAGCATCTGGCGAAGCATCCGGAGTTCGCGTGGATGAAGGATATTCTGCGCGATATGCCGGCGCGGGGGTGGACGAAGTTCGGGGTGAAGTGAAGGGCCGTGTCAGGGGACGAAGCGCTCGTCCAGCAGTTCCTCGATTTTGAATGGGCTGCGGAGGGAAACTCTGCGGCCGTCCGCCCAATGGCTGCGCTGGCAACCGCTACAGCGTCCTCGTACGCATGGACGACAACATCCGAAATCGCCGGACGGAAGCTCGGGTTTTCTTCGATCAGGCGGGCGATCGCGCGGCGCTGCACTGCAATGGTGCGCGCCCAGCTTGAGCCACGGCGCTCGGGCTGATACCGCCATTTCAACAAGTCTTCTAACAGGCGCACCAAATGATTGTGAAGGCTGCGGCGCTCCCGCTTGCCCATGTCCTCGATCTCCTCCGCGATGTGCTCCAGATCGGCTTCGGAAGCCCGCCCCGAGCGCAGCAACTCGGCGTTCTGGCGGGTCCATTCGGCAAAGTCCGTCTCGTAAAGTTCCGCCGGCTTCGTGCTCTCATTATGACCCTGGTTGTGCGAGGATAGCGAGAGATGTTGTCGCGCTGCCGTCCGGCCCCGCCGCTCGATCGATTTCTCGAATGCCTGTGGTTGTGGGAGGGCATCACGCGGCCGCATGCGCTGGAGCGCATCCTGCCGGATGGGTCGATGCAGATCGTGGTCAATCTGGCGGAGGACCGCGTGCCGCTGTACGACTGCGAGACCGGTGCGCCGCTCGGCCAAACCCGCGGGGTGATCCTGTGCGGACCGCGGTCGGAGTACTCCGTGATCGACACGGCGTCGCAGCTTTCCGTCTTCGGCTTTCATTTCAAACCGGGCGGCCTGCTCCCGTTTTTGCCGATGCCGCTCGATGAGCTGCGCAATCAGGAGATCGGACTGGATTGCCTGTGGGGACGCGCGGCCGATGCGCTGCGCGACGAGTTGCTCTCGGCTCCAACGGCAGCGGCCAGGTTCGCGGCGGCGGAGCGTTTTCTGGTGAGCCGGGCGGTGCGGCCGATGGAGCGGCATCCGGCGGTGGCGTTCGCGCTGCGGGAGATCGGGCGCGATCCAGGGTGCGCGGTTTCGGGGATCGTGGAACGAACGGGTATGGCCTGGCGGCGGTTCACCGAGGTTTTCCGGGGCGAGGTCGGTCTCGCGCCCAAGGCCTTCGCGCGCGTGCAGCGGTTTCAGAGCGCGGTTCGCGCCATCGGCGGCGTGGCTTCCGAGGTCGATTGGGCGGATCTCGCGCTGGAATGCGGCTACTACGATCAGGGCCATTTCATCCACGATTTCCGGGAGTTCTCCGGCCTCACGCCGGCGGCGTACGCGAAAGCGCGCACCGAACACCTCAACCACGTGCCGTTCGAGCGCTGAGCGCCAATTTTTCCAATACAGGGCCGGGCGCGTCGGTCAGAATGGCCTCATGAGCGAAATTTCCTATATCCCCGAAGGTTTTCACACGGTCACGCCGTACTTCGTCGTGCCCGACGCCACTGCATTCCTGGCGTTTCTCAAGGACGGATTGGGCGCGGAGGAAGTGTCTCTGTTCCGGGATCCGGGCGGCCGGGTGATGCATGCGCAGGCGCGGCTCGGCGACTCCATGCTCGAATTCGGCGAGGCCAACGCGCAATGGCCCGCCATGCGGCTCAGCCTGCATGTGTACGTGCCGGACACGGATGCGGCGTTTCGACGCGCGGTTGCAGCAGGCGCGAAGTCCATTCGCGACCCGCGGACGGAATTCTACGGCGAGCGCTCGGCGGGCATTGAAGACCCGGCGGGCAATATCTGGTGGCTTGCCACGCGCGTCGAGAACGTCAGCGAGGAAGAGATCGCCCGGCGGGCGGCGATGCAGGCGCAGCGCTGACGGCGTGCCGCGGAGGCGCGTCGCGCGCGTGGCGGTGGCCCCCGGCGTGCAACGTCCTCCGCCGTGCTCGCTCCCGTTTCCCGCAAAGCTTTGCCGCGCGTGGTTTTTCCTGACGGGCGAGGCCGCGCGGTCGTGCCGTTTTCGCACACCGGTGTGGCCTCCGGGCGCCACT
>DATGMB010000236.1:0-2551 GCA_035293845.1 Bryobacteraceae bacterium | reverse complement strand
CGCCCGTCCCGAACCGCGCGCCGGAGATCCGGAACGGACCAGTGGGCCTGCGCCCCGGAAGGCCTCCGTCGTCATCCCCAACTGGAACGGCAAGGATCTGCTGGCGAAGTATCTGCCCTCGGTGGTCGAAGCCATGGGCGGGAACGAGATCATCGTGGTCGACAACGGCTCCACCGATGGCAGCGCGGAGTTCGTGCGGCGCGAGTTTCCGCAGGTGCGGGTGCTGGCGCTCGAAAAGAACCTGGGGTTCGGCGGTGGATCGAACGCGGGCTTCCGCGCGGCCACAAACGATATCGTGGTGCTGCTGAACAGCGATATGCGGGCGGCGCCGGATTTTCTCGCGCCGCTCCTCGAAGGGTTCCGCGACCCGGACGTGTTCGCGGTCTCATGCCAGATCTTCTTCAGCGATCCGAATAAAGTGCGGGAGGAGACCGGGCTCACACAGGGCTGGTGGGAAGACGGCGGGCTGCGCGTGCGGCACCGCATCGACAACGAGATCGACGATCTGTATCCGTGCTTTTACGGCGGGGGCGGCTCCTGCGCCTTCGACCGGCGGAAATTCCTGGAGCTCGGCGGCTTCGACGAGCTGCTGGCGCCGTTCTATCTCGAAGACACCGATCTCGGCTATATGGCCTGGAAGCGCGGCTGGAAGGTGCTGTACCAGCCGCGCAGCGTGGTGTACCACGAGCATCGCGGCACGATCGGCAAGAAGTTCAGCGCGGAATACATCCGCGGCGTGCTGCAGAAGAACTATCTGCTGTTTGCATGGAAGAACATTCACGAGTGGCGGCGGCTGGGAGCGCACTTTGCGTTCACGTGGGCCGGGGCGCTGCTCACGGTGATCTTCGGCGAAGTGCCGCTGCGCCCCACGTTTCCGGGGCTCTGGCGGGCGTTCCGGCAGCTTCCCGGCGCGGCGCGGTCGCGGTGGCGGGCGCGGGGACTGGCGCGCGTGAGCGACACAGAGGCCTTTCTGCGGCCCCTGGGCGGCTATTTCCGCGACCGCTTCGACGCGATGGAGCCGGCGCCGGAATCGCCGCGCGTGTTGTTTGTGGCGCCGTATCCGATCTGCCCGCCGGTGCACGGCGGCGGCGTGTTCATGTACCAGACGCTGCGGCAGCTTGCGGCGCTGACCGAGGTGCACGTGGTCGAGCTGCTCGACTGGCCGTGGCAGGAAAAGGACAACGCGGAGCTGCGGGAATTCTGCGCTTCGGCGGAGTGGCTGGTGCGGCCGCCGGCGGACCGGCCGCGGTCGAGCGCGCTCGCGCCGCACGCCATCGAAGAGATCGACAACCAGGACCTCGACTGGCTGATCCACCGGCAGATTTATCGCAAAAAGATCGACCTCATCCAGCTCGAATATACGCCGATGGCGCAATACCGCGGCGCATACCGGCGCATCGCGCGGGTGCTGTTCGAACACGATATCTATTTCCAATCGGTGGGCCGCGGCATCCACCACGTGCCGGGAATGATCGGCCGCATGAAGGCGCGGATGGAATACCTGCGCGCGCTGCGCTACGAGCTGCGGATGCTGCCGGATTGCGACGAGGTGCAGGTCTGCACGCGCGCCAATCGCGATTATCTGCTGAGCTTTCTGCCGCAGCTCGCGCCGCGCGTGCGGACGGGGCTGCGCGCGGGCATCGACACCTCGCGGTACGAATTCCGGCCCTGCGGCCGCGAGCCGTTCACGATGTTGTTCCTGGGCAGCTTCCGGCACGACCCCAACCGCTTCGCCATGGACTGGTTCGTGAACGAAGCGATGCCGCGGATTCTGGCGCGCGAGCCGCGGGCGCGGCTGGTGGTGGTGGGCTCGGACCCGCCGCCCGCGCATGCCTATTCCGATTTCGCCGGGGCGCTCGAAATGCTGGGATATGTGGAGGATGTGCGCGGGCCGCTGGCGCGCTACAGCGTGTTCGTGTGCCCGATCCGGAGCGGCTCGGGCGTGCGCGTGAAGCTGCTGGAGGCGTACGCGGCGGGCATTCCGGTGGTTTCGACGCGCGTGGGCGCGGAAGGGCTGGCCGGCAAGGATGGCGAATTCTGCGCGCTGGCGGACGATCCGGCCGGCTTTGCGGAGCGGGTGCTCGCGATCTTCGAGAATCCGCAGGCCGCGGCGGAGATGGCGGCGCGCGCGCGGCGCGAGGTGGAGGAAAACTGGGACATGGCCGCGATTACCCGCAAGCTGGCCGAGAGCTATCGGGAGGCGGTGAAGCTGAAGCGGGCGTCAGGCGCGTGACGAATTGCGGAGCGGATCGATCCGGCCCCTACTGCTTGTGCGCGGCCTTCAGGTCCCGCGCGAGGCGGCTTACAATATCGGAGGCGGTGCGATCCAGATCGCGGTTGAGGGTGCCTTTGGAGGGGTCGAAGGTGGACCAGACCACCAGGCGCGATTTGGCATCGACGAGAAAGATGGTGCCCTTGGCGCCGCCGAAGCTCGAAACCGGGGCGCTGAGTTTATTGACGGTATCGGAGAACCCTTTGCTGCCGGCGGGTGCGTCGGCATCGGAGTCGCTCGATTTCTTGCGGCGGGAGACTTTTTCGGGCTCCGGCAGTT
>DATGMB010000235.1:0-7984 GCA_035293845.1 Bryobacteraceae bacterium | reverse complement strand
CAGCCGCCGTGCAGTACCCGCGGTTCCGGTCCGTACCGGGACGCGGCATTTTCTATACGTAACGAGGAGCGTTATGGAGAGACAGAGGAAGCTGTTGTGGACCAAGAGAGCGGTGATTCTCAGCGGCGCCGTGATCCCGGTTCTGCTCTGGGCCCATGAGTACGGGCCGGATGCGGGATACTGCGGGGTCCCGAACGAGAACGCGGCGAATGGCGCTACGGCGAACTGCACCGGCGCCCAATGCCACGTCGGCACAGCCAACAGCAGCGCGAACAAGGGGAGCGTCTCCGTCACATTCCCCAACGGCTTGACTTACACCCCGGGGGTCAAACAGCATTTGAAGGTAACCATCGCAGATCCCGTCCAAAAGGCGTGGGGATTCCAGTTGACCGCGCGGACGAGCACTCCGTCCACCATGGCCGGTACTTTCTCCCCGACCGACGTCAACACACTGATCATGTGCGCGCAGTCTAACGTGTTCGTCGAACAGCCCGTTGCCTTACCCGGTGCGGATAAAGGCACCCCCGACGCTATCCGCTTCTACCAGGAAATGTCAAACCCCGCCTGTCCCGCGGGCTATCCGTTACAGTACATGGAACACAGCTCGGCGGGATATTACAGTACACGCGGGCAGACCGGATCGGCGACCTACGAGTTCGATTGGACTCCGCCATCGAGCAACGTCGGAAACGTCACCATCTACCTCGCCGGCAACGCCGCTAACGGCGACCTGACGGTCAACGGCGACCACATCTACACGACGACCTACACTCTGACCCCATCCGCGGCCAATCCGAACGGGCCCACGATCACGAATATCCAGAACGGCGCCAGCTTTCAGGACGGCGTGGTGGCGGGTTCATGGCTCACGATCAAGGGAGCCAATCTCGCTTCGACCACGGACACCTGGGCCAACTTCATCGTGAATGGCAAGCTGCCGACCACGGTGGATGGGGTGAGCGTCAACGTGGGCGGGCAGCCGGCCTACGTCTACTATGTCAGCCCCACGCAGATTAACGCGCTCGCCGGCAACATCGGCACCGGCAGCGTGCAGGTGCAGGTGACCAATTCGGCGGGGACGGCCTCTGCGACCGCCACCTCGCTCGCCGTGCAGCCGGCGTTCTTCCAGTGGGGCCAATACGCGGTTGCGACGCACCTCGATGGCTCGCTCGCGGTGGCCAACGGAACGTTCCAGGGCCTCACCACCACGCCGGCCAAGCCGGGCGAGACCATCATCCTCTGGGGAACCGGCTTCGGGCCGACCAGCCCGGCCGCGCCGGTCGGCGTGCCGGTGCCGACGACCACGACGTACGTGACGGCCAGTCCGGTCAAGGTAACGATCGGCGGCGCGGACGCGGCTGTCTACCAGAGCCAGGCGTTCCTCGCCCCGACTTCCGCCGGCGAATACCAGATGGCCGTCACGGTCCCCGCAAACGCCGCGAACGGCGACCTGCCGGTGGTGGCGACGGTCAACGGCGCGCAGTCGCCCAGCGGCGTGCTGCTCACCGTGCATAATTGAGGCTTTTTGACGGCGTTCACGGCCGTTTTGCCGGTTTTTTCGGCCGCGAACAGGCCGCGCCGTCCCACGAAAGCTGCTTCACGGAGCTGACTCGAATCGTCTTCGCCGCGGGATCGAAGGCTCCGGTGACCTCGACGTGGAATCCGAGATCGTCCAGTACGCCCGGATAGTCCACGACCCTCAGGATCTCGCGGCTTTCGCTGAGGAACACCGCAGCGGCGCCCTTGCGGATGCACTCCGCGGAGCAGTCCGGATTGGTCGGCCCGAGCTTCGCCGCCTTCAGGCGCGCCGGGGCGCAGCGCTCGTCGCTGAACCATCCGGTGAGGGTTACGGTTTTCAGCGCCTGCGGGTGGACCGGCAGCGCGGAGCAGAGCGCCATTGCGAGAACAATGAGCTGTCTCATGCCCCGTTAGACGCCGCCCGCGGCGCGGAGTTGGCTATTTCAGGTTGCGGTCGAAGAACTCGATCATCATCTCGTTCATCTGCCGCGCGGCCGGCCCGCTGACCCCGTGCGATTTCTGCGGGTAAAGCATGTAGTCGAACTGCTTGCCGGCAAGCTGCAGGGCATCCGCCAATTGCAGCGAGTTCTGGAACAGCACGTTGTCGTCTTCGAAATTGTGCACCAGCATCAGCCGGCCCTTCAGGTTTCCGGCCTTGGGCGGCAGCGCGGTTTCCTTGTACCCGTCGGCATTCTCCGAAGGCAGGCCCATGTAGCGCTCGGTGTAAATGGTGTCGTAATTCATCCAACTCACCACGGGCGCGCCCGCAAAGCCCGCGCGGAAGACGTCCGGCGCGTTGAGCATCGCGTTCGCGGTCATGAAGCCGCCGTAGCTCCAGCCGTGGATGCCGATGCGCGCCGGGTCCGCGATGCCCGCGTCGATCAGGTACTTCACGCCGGCCACCTGGTCGGCCAGCTCGTTCGGCCCGAGCTTGCGGTAGATCGCCGTTTCGAAAGCGTGGCCGCGCCCCAGGCCGCCGCGGTTTTCGCATTGCCAGATCACGTAACCCTTGTGCGCCAGAACCTGGTCGATATTGATTCCCTGCCAGGCGTTGCGCACAGGCAGCGCCACGCCGGGGCCGCCGTAGACCGTCACGATGACCGGGTACCGCTTCCCCTTTTCGTAGCCGGCGGGCTTGATGAGCCGGCCGTAGAGCGAAGTGCCGTCCGGGCCCTTGAAGCTGACAATTTCCGTGGGCAGGATGTCGTACTCGTCGATCTGCGAACGGTCGGCGTCGCGATAGACGGCCAGTTGCGTGCCCTCGCCGGTGTGGAGCGTGGTGCGGGGCGGCGCGGTGAGGCTGGAGAACGTATCCAGGTAGAACGCGCCGTTCGGCGCCATGGAGATCGAATGCGTGCCCGCTTCCGGCGTGAGCGCGTGCTTGCCCGCGCCGTCGAGGCCCACGCTGAAGAGGTGATGATCGAGCGAGGAGCCCTCGGTTCCGGTGTACCACAGGCGGCCGGCGGCCTCATCGACGCCGGAGATCGCGGTCACCTCCCACGGTCCCTTCGTCAACTGCCGCACCTGTTTGCCGTCGTTGGAATAGAGGTAAATATGGCGCCAGCCGTCGCGCTCGCTGGTCCAGAGGAAGCGCTTGCCATCGGCGAGGAACCGGATGTCGCCGCTCAAGTTGATCCAGTAGGGATCGGATTCCTGAAAGATGGTGGAGCGCTCGCCCGATTCCACGTCGATGGCGAACAGCTCGTCGTGGTTCTGCACGCGGTTGAAGCGCAGCACGTAGAGCGCGCGGGAATTCGGCATCCAGCCGGCGCGCGCGATCAGGAAGCTGTCGCGCGTGTCGCCGACGTCGTACCAGCGCGTGCGGCCGCCCGTGGCCGCGACCACCCCCAGGTGCACGTTGGCATTGTTCTCGCCGGCCTGCGGATAGCGCTGCGGCTCGTAGAGCGCGCGGGTGCGGAGGATGTCCTCATGGGGATAGACCGGCTCCGGGCTCAGGTCGAATTGCAGGTACGCGATCGACTTCGAATCGGGCGACCACCAGAAGGCCGTCGACAGCTCCAGCTCTTCCGGATAGACCCAGTCCATCGCGCCATTGCGCAGGAGTTCGGTGCCTCCGGTAGTGAGGCGCGTTTCCTTTTTGCTCGCGATATCGATGGCGTAGAGGTCCCAGCCGCGGCGAAAGGCGACGGATTTGCCGTCCGGCGAGAGCTTGGCGTCGAGCTCGGGCGCGGCGGTCTTGGTGAGCTGGTCCCACTTGCCGGTGGCGATGTCGATGAGGAAGAGGTCGCCGCCCGAGGTGTAGAGCAGCGAGCGGCCATCGGCCGACCATTCCATGCCGCCCACGCGCGCGCGCCGGTTCGTCCAGTCGACTGGCTCGTCGGCATCCGGGCCGTGGACGGCGGCGCCGTCGATTGCTTCAGTGGATGCGAGCTGGCGGGTCTTCTGCGTGGCCGGGTCGTAGAGGACCAGGTTGCGGCCCTGCCGGGTGACGAAGGTTTTGCCGTCCGGCGCCCAAGTGGCCGCGCCGAATCCTCCGCGGCCGCCCCGGCCGGCCTGGCCCAGGGTTTCGAGCGTGATGGGTTTTTTCTGGGCAAAGGCAGAGGAGGCCAACAGGGCGAGAACTGCAAATTTCCGCATGTAACGACAATTCTATCGCGGCCCCGCAGGCGGATTGAATTCACAGCCGAGACGCGGAGGCGCCGAGAAAAGCTTACTTGAAGCCTCGGCGCCTCGGCGTCTCGGCGGTGAAGAATACGGTTATTCCTGCCGCAGCGCCGCCAGCGGGTCGAGCTTCATGGCGCGCCGCGCCGGAACGTAGCAGGCCGCTAGCGCCACCAGCGCCAGTGCAACGGTGACCGCGGCGTACGTGAACGGATCGGCGGGCTTGACTTCGAACAGCATCGCGCGGAGCAGGCGCGTCCCGGCGAGTGCTCCGGCGAGCCCGAGCGCCAGGCCGCCGGCCGCCAGCCGGAGACCCTGCCGCAGGACGAGCAACAGCACGTCGGCCGGGCGCGCGCCCATCGCCATGCGGATGCCGATCTCTCCGGTCCGCCGCCCGACGGCGTACGCCATCACGCCATACACCCCGGCCGCCGCCAGCGCCAGCGCGAGCGCGGCGAAGATGCCGACGAGCAGGGTGCGGAAACGCGGCGCGGCGACATTCTCCGACAGCAGCGCCTGCATGGTGGTGAACCGCACCGGCACGTCTGGCGACACCGCGAGCGCCTGCCGGCGCACGGTTTCTGCCATGGCGGTGGGCTCGCTGGCGGTTCGCACCAGCACGGACATCGACGAGGCAAAAAAGGGCTGCTGCCGGTAGCACAGCATGATTTCGGGCGCGGGCTTCGCGGCAGGTCCGAACTGCCGCACATCGCCCGCCACGCCGACGATCCGGAGCGGAGCACCCTTGGGCGTGAAGCCGGAGTAGATCAGCCGGCCGAGCGGGCTTTCGCCGGGAAACGCGACGCGCGCGAAGGTCTCGTTGACGATCGCCACGTTCGGCGCGTCGTCGCGGTCGCGTGCATCGAAATCGCGGCCCGCTTGGAGCGGAATGCCGAGGGTCCGCAGCAGGCCCGGCGTGATGAAGGAGAATTCGGCCTGGGGGCCGTTGCTGGACGGGTCTTTAGACGGGTGGTCGATGGAGTAGCCGCCGTTCGAGGCGGTGTCGCCCGGCGGCACCACCGTGGCCCCCACGGCCGAAACGCCGGGCAGCGCCGACAATTGTTCGAGCACCCGATCGTAGTATTGCCACGCGCGCGCCGCGCCCTCCTTGCCGGTTACGGGGACGCTGGCCTGCATGACGAGCACATGCTCCGGGCGAAAACCGAGCTCGGTGTGGCTCATGGCGAGGAAGCTGCGCATCAGCAGGCCGGCGGCGCTGAGCAGCACCACCGCCGCCGCGATTTCCGCCAGCACCAGCGCCCCGCGCAGCCGCCCCGCGCTGCCGCCGGACGTGCCGCGCGCGCCCGCCTGGAGTGCGCCGTAAAAAGCCGCCCGCGCCGCTGCGAACGCCGGCGCCAGACCGGCGAGCAGGCAGCAGGCGAGCGAGCAGGCCAGGGAAAACGCCAGCACCGGGGCATCGAGGCCGGTCTCCGCCAGGCGCGGAATATTGCGCGGCGCGAGCGCCACCAGCGCGCCCGCGCCCCACCACGCGAGCAGCAGGCCCGCCGCGCCGGAAAGGAGCGCGAGCAGCAGGCTTTCCGCCGCCAGCAGCCGCACGATCCGCCAGCGGCTCGCCCCAACCGCCGCGCGGATGGCGATCTCGCGGCTGCGCGCCGTGCCGCGCGCGAGCAGAAGGCTGGCGACATTCGCGCAGGCGATCAGCAGCAGCACCCCGACCGCGCCCAGCAGCACGTACAGCGTGGCCGAAACGCTCTGCACGAGCGTGTCCCGCAGCGGCATCACGCGCGCGCTCTTGTTGCGGTCTTCGGGATATTGCCGCTCGATCCGCGCGGTAATCGCGGTCATCTCCGCCTGCGCCTGCTCAACGGAAACGCCCGGCTTCAGCCGCGCCACGGCGCGGTAGTTATGCGCGGTGCGCGAAGTGGTTTCGGGGAACAGCGTGGACGGAACCCAGACGTCCGTGCGGCCGGGGAACGAAAAGCCGGGCGGCAGCACGCCTGCGATCGCGAGGTCCTGATCTTCGACGCGCAGCGTGCGGCCGAGTGCGTCCGCCCGTCCGCCGTAGTGGCTCTGCCAGAAACCGTAGCTGACGAGCACCGTCCGCTCGCCCTCGCCGAATCCGTGCCCCAGCGCGGGCCGGATGGCGAACACGTCGAAGAAATTGGGCGTCACCACAGCCGCCGGCGCGTACTCGGCGGTGTTTCCGGCCTTGACGACGCCTCCGCCCTCACCGGTGTAGGTGTAGTAGGCCAGGGCGGAAAATGACGTGCTCTCCCGCTGCCAATCGTGGAAATCCGGGCCGGAGACGTTCTGCGAGACGTGGCCGGTGCTCTTCCAGAGGTTGCGGACGGTGACGATGCGGTCCGGCTCCGGGTAATCGAGCGGCTTCAGCAGGACCGTGTGGACGACGCTGAACACCGCGGTCGCGCCGCCGATGCCGAGGCCCATGACGAGAACGGCGAGCAGCGTGAAGCCAGGGTTCTTCAGGAGCGAGCGCAGGGCGAAGCGGAAATCCATGGCGAGCGAGCCGGCAATTTCGGTGCCGCGCTAAGTGGCTGAGGATGCGTGGCGGCGGCGGAGAACGGTGTCCGGATTCGGGACGAATCGGCCAGGTGGATTCAAAATGATCCACCTGGTTTTGTAAGTTGCTGATTCCATGAGGACGATTTTGGCCAAGTGGATCTTCAAGATCCACCTGCCCTGCTACAGCGTCTTCCAGTGCTCCCGCTCGCGCTGGACGAAGTAGGCGATCAGCTCGCGGTACAGCCGCTCGATGAAGTCCGGATCGAGGTCCTCCTCGCGGGCCCATTCGCGGCGCGCGGCGAACATGGCGGCCTGGCGCTCCGGCGCGGCCACGGCCTCCTCGGTCGGCTTGAAGCGCGCCGCCGCGTGCACGTAACCGGCGCGCTCGCCGAGGAGCGCTACAATCCGGCGGTCGATGCGGTCGATCTCCGCGCGCACTTCCTCGATGGACCGGCATTGTTCAGGCGTCGGCATACTGTATGATTACCCCATGCCACGCCTGCCGCGCTACCTCGTCCTGCTGACCACGATCGCCGGCGCCCTCGGGGCGCAAACCCTGATCGATAACGAGCAGGTGCGGGTGATCAAGGTCACGGACCAGCCGCACCAGCGCCACGCGCTCCACCAGCACCCGTTTAACCGGGTGATGATTTACCTGAACGCCGGACGCCAGGAGATCGTTACGGCCGATGGAAAGAAGACGATCCTCGAATTCCGTCCCGGCGAGGTAAAGTGGAGCCCCGCGAGCGGCATGCACACGTCGGAGATCGTGAGCAGTGAGCCGGTGGGCATCATCGAAATCGAGATCAAGAAGCCGGGCGATCCCGCCAAGACTGCCGATAGCCCGATGCACCCGCTGCGCGTGGCGCCGCGGCTGGCCACGCGGGAACTCGAAAATTCCCAGGTGCTGGTTTATCGCGTGAAGTACGGGCCGCACGGCACGCTGCCGATGCACGAGCACGTTTTGAGCAAGGTCGCGGTGAATCTGACGCCGCTCGACGAGCGCCTGACGACCGATGCCGGGCAGGTCAGCACCGTGAAGCAGGCCGCGCCCACGGCCACCTGGGGCGGGCCGGTGAAGCATCGGGAAGAGAACCTGGGGGATTCGCCGATTGAGGCGATTGTGGTCGAGGTGAAGAACTGAGCCGAAGCGCGACGGGCCGCACCGGCCGTAGGGGCCGGCATGCCGGGCCCGCTCCCCTTGCGGCCCCGCATAACGCTTTCGGTCATAATGGAATTTCATGTCCCTCGACGATCGGGCGATCGCCATCAGTGCCACTTTTACCGCGGAGGCCTTGCAGCCGGGTCTGGCATTCTGGGCCGGAGAATTGGGATGGGATTACCCGATCCGCTTTGCCGG
>DATGMB010000234.1:0-10102 GCA_035293845.1 Bryobacteraceae bacterium | reverse complement strand
CCATCCGCTGGCAGGAGAGTTGCAATCATTCGCCGGTAACGGAGTTGATCTGCAAGGTGTGAAGGCGAACGCGCATGCCATTGGAGCGTGAGAGAGGTTCCGCAGCAGACCAACCCCGCTCAGCATCTCCCGAAGCGTCCGGTGGGCCCGATGCACCCGGCGGCCCCGAGCCGCCCGGCCCTGAGCCACCCGGCGGTTTCAATGCGCCGGGGGGCGCGCCGCCACCGGCGCGCATCCGCAGGCGGAACCGGATCCGCAGCTTCTTCCGGCTGTTTTTGCTGGTGGCGGCCGGGGTCATCCTTTTTCTTCTCCTGCATCCGCGCCAGACGGCGCCGCCGCCGCGCCCGCAGCCTGGGGTCGCGATCACGGCGGAGCCCGCGAAGACCGGAGACATGAATGTGTATATCACCGCGTTGGGCACGGTGACGCCTGTCTCCACGATCACGGTCTACAGCCAGGTGACCGGGGAACTGAAGGGTGTGTATTACCAGCAGGGGCAGATGGTGAAAAAGGGAGACCCGCTGGTGGACATCGATCCGCGGCAGTATCAGGCCAACCTGACGACCGCTATGGGACAGCTCGCGCGCGACCAGCAGGCGCTGGAATCGGCAAAGATCGATCTCGACCGGTACCGGAAAGCGTACGCGGGCAACGCCATCGCGCAGCAGACGATGGTCGATCAGGAGTACCTCGTGGCGCAACTGGAAGGGGCGGTTAAGGCCGACGAAGGAGCGGTCCTTTTCAATAAGACGCAGCTCTCGTACACGCACATCACGGCTCCGATCTCGGGGCGCGTGGGGCTGCGGCTGGTGGACCCGGGGAATCTCGTATTCGCGGGGAACAGCACCATTCTGGTGGCGATTACACAAATGCAGCCGATCACGGTGGTGTTCGCCGTCTCGGAAGCCGATCTGCCGGAGATCGAAAGGCAGTTGCGGTCCGGACATGTCCTGGCGGTGGACGCGTTCGACCGCACGAATTCGATCCGGCTGGCCGCGGGGAGGATGGATTCGCTCAACAACCTGATCGATACCACGACCGGCACGGTGAAATTCCGCGCCGATTTCTCCAACGCGAACCTGGCGCTCTTTCCCAACCAGTTTGTGAATGCCCGGCTGCTCTTGAAGACGCTGCACCGCGCGACCATCGTGCCCACGGCGGCGGTGCAGTACAACGGCACGAACGCCTTCGTCTATGTGGTCACGCCGCAGCAGACGGTGAAAGTCCAGGGGGTCACGCCGGTGGCATCGGAAGACGACCGCACGGCGCTGACGGGAATCGCCCCGGGCGAGATGCTGGCGACCAGCGGGTTCGACCGGCTGGAAAACGGCGTCAAGGTTTCGATCCGCAACCGGCCGAAGACCGCGCCGAAAGCGCCGTCCAGACCAGCGCCCTCGCGGAGGGTGGCGCCGCAGAAGGAGACGCCGCCCACGACGGATGAGTTCAATACCGGCAGCGCGAACCGGACGGGCAGCGCGAAGGGGACCAACAGGAGGTCCAGCAGGAGGCGGAAATGAACCCGTCGCGTCCCTTCATCCTGCGTCCGGTGGCGACCGCTCTGCTGATGCTGGCGGTGTTTCTGGCGGGCGCGGTGGCGTTCTTCCAGATTCCGGTTTCGGCGCTGCCGGAGGTGGCCTATCCAACTATCCAAGTGCTGACGTTTTACCCCGGCGCGAGCCCGGCGGTGGTGGCCTCGGGGGTGACGGCGCCGCTCGAGCGCCAGTTCGGGCAGGTCGCCGGGCTGAGCCAGATGACCTCGACGAGCGCGGGCGGCGTTTCGGTGATCATCCTGCGGTTTCAGCTCGCGCTGAACATCGACGTGGCGGAGCAGGAGGTGCAGGCGGCGATCAATCAGGCGCAGAGCTATCTGCCGGCGAACCTGCCGACGCCGCCGGTCTACAGCAAGTCGAACCCGGCCGATGCGCCGGTGCTGACGCTGGCGCTGACCTCCTCCGAGCTGCCGCTCTCGCGCGTGGAGGACCTGGCAGACACGCGCCTGGCGCCGAAGATCGCGCAGATTTCCGGCGTCGGGCTGGTGAGCATTTCGGGAGGGCAGCGGCCCGCGATCCGGATTCAGGCCAACCCGACGGTGCTCTCCTCCTACGGCATCAATCTGGAGGACCTGCGCAACGCGCTGGTGGGCAACAGCCTGAACGCGGCGAAGGGCAACTTCGACGGGCCGGCGAAATCGTACACGATCAACGCCAACGACCAGTTGAAGAGCAGCGCGGAGTACAAGAACGTCGTGGTGGCCTACCGCGGCGGCGCGCCGGTGGTGCTGGACCAGGTGGCGCGGGTGATCGACGGCGTCGAGAACGCGCGGCTGGCGGCGTGGGTGAACCGGACGCCGGCGGTGCTCTTGAACATCCGGCGCCAGCCGGCGGCCAACACCATTCAGGTGGTGGACAGCATCCAGCGGCTGCTGCCGACGCTGGTGGGCACGCTGCCGCGCGCGGTCCACGTGCGGATCGTGACGGACCGCACGACCGCGATCCACGCGTCGGTCGAAGACGTGGAGTTCGAGCTGCTGCTGACGATCGGACTGGTGGTGATGGTGATTTTCCTGTTCCTGCGGACGCTTTCGGGCACGATCATTCCCAGCGTGGCGGTGCCGCTCTCGCTGGTGGGCACGTTCGCGGTGATGTACCTGGCGGGGTTCAGCCTGAATAACCTGACCATGATGGCGCTGACGATTTCGACCGGCTTCGTGGTGGACGACGCCATCGTAATGATCGAGAACATCTCGCGGTACATCGAAGAGGGCGAGACGCCGATGGCGGCGGCGCTCAAGGGCGCCGAGCAGATCGGCTTCACGATTCTCTCGCTGACGGTCTCGCTGATCGCGGTGTTGATTCCGCTGCTGTTCATGGGAAGCGTGGCCGGGCGGCTGTTCCGGGAATTCGCGATCACGTTGGCGGTGACGATCGTGATTTCGGCGGCGGTCTCGCTGACGCTGACCCCGATGATGTCGGCGCGGCTGCTGCGGCACACGCCGCCGGAGCGGCAGGGGTGGTTCTACCGGACCAGCGAGCGGTGGTTCGACCGGATGATCGCGTTTTACGGACGGACGCTGCGGTTCGTGCTGGGCTTTCAGGCGATCACGCTGCTGATCGCGGTGGCGGTGATGGTGTTGACGGTGTTTCTGTACATCATCGTTCCCAAGGGATTCTTCCCCACGCAGGACACCGGGATCATTCAGGGGATCTCGCAGGCCGCGGCTTCAACCTCCTTCGAGCTGATGGCGCAGAGCCAGCAGCGGCTGGTCGAGACGGTGCTCACCGATCCCGCCGTGAAGGATGTCACGTCATTCATCGGCGCGGACGGGGTGAATACGACGCTGAACAGCGGGCGCATCGAGATCGACCTGAAGCCGCTCAACGAGCGGAGGATATCGGCGATGGAGGTGATCCGGCGGCTGCAGCCGAAGCTGGCGGCGGTGCCGGGAATCCAGTTGTTCCTGCAGCCGGTACAGGACCTGACGGTAGCGGACCGCGTGACGGCGACGCAATACCAGTACACCATGCAGGACCCGGACCAGAATGTGCTGAACGGCGTGGTGCGCCAATTGCTGCCGAAGCTGAGAGCGCTGCCGCAGCTTGCAGATGTGACCACCGATCAGCAGTTGGGGGGCCTCGCGGAGCGGGTGGTGATCGACCGGCCGACGGCTTCGCGATACGGCATCACGCCGCTCGCCATCGCCAACACGCTATACGACGCCTTCGGGCAGCGGCAGATCAACACGCTCTACACGGACGTGAACCAATACCACGTGATCCTGGAGGCGGACCCCAAGTTCCAGCTCAATCCGCAGGCGCTGCACGATCTGTACATTCAGGGGTTGACGAGCGCCGCGGGCACGGTGCCCACGGGCGCGGCATCGGCCTCGGTGGCATCCTCGCCGACGACGGCCGGCTCGTCTTCGGGCGCGGGCGCGGGCGCGGTGGCGGTGGCAGGGAACGCTCAGCTCACGCCGTCGCAGACGACCGGCGTGAACGCGGCGGCGCCTTCGACGGGGGCGCTGGCGCCGGGCCGGAACCCCACCGCCGCGCCGCTGGCGGGGACGGCCTCGACTTCGGTGCTGGCGTCGGCGCAGACGGCGGGCGCCAACAGCACGGTGCTGACGGCTCAGAGCGTGTCCTACGGGACGGCCGCGACCACGTCGCTCTCGCTTGGAACTTCGAGCCCGGGGGCGACGAGCGTTGCGGCACAGGGCGGGGCGGGCAGCCCCTCCGGCTCGGCGGTGACCACCGGGGGCACGACTTTCGGCGGAGCGGGCGCGGGCGGCGGAGGCGGCACGGCATCGGTTTCCGGCGGCGGCGGCGGAGGCGGAGGAACAGCCGCGCCGCCGGTTGCGATGCCGGTTCCGCTCAGCGCGTTCACGCAGTTCCAGACGGAAAGCGAGGCGCTTTCCGTCAACCGGCAGGGGCAATTTCCGGCGGTGACGGTGTCGTTCAATCTGGCGCCGGGATATTCGCTGGGGCAGGCGCTGGACGCCATGAATGGCGTGCTGGCGCGGACCCGCATGCCGCCCAGCATCATCGCGAATTATCAGGGGACAGCGGCGGCGTTCGAGGGCTCGCAGGCCAATGAAGGCCTGCTGATCCTGGCGGCACTGGTGACGGTCTACATCGTGTTGGGCGTGCTGTATGAGAGCTTCGTCCACCCGATCACGATTCTTTCCACGCTGCCCTCGGCGGGGTTGGGCGCGCTGCTCGCGCTGCTGCTGTTCCACCTCGATCTGGACATCGTCTCGATCATCGGGATCATTCTGCTGATCGGAATTGTGAAGAAGAACGGCATCATGATGGTGGATTTCGCGCTGGAGGCGCAGCGCAACGAAGGGCGGAACGCCACGGAGGCGATCTATCAGGCGTCGCTGCTGCGCTTCCGCCCGATCCTGATGACGACGATGGCGGCGCTGCTCAGCGGCATTCCGCTGGCGTTCGGAACGGGCATCGGCTCCGAGCTGCGCCGGCCGCTGGGCGCGGCGATGGTCGGCGGGCTGCTGGTGAGCCAGGTCCTGACGCTGTACACCACGCCGGTCATTTACATCTATTTCGACAAGCTCGGGGCATGGGTGGGACGGCGGCGCGCGCGGCGGAATCCGCCGGGCGGCGGGCCGGGGCGGGAGATTGCATGAACCCTTCGGGTGTGTTTATCCGGCGGCCGATCGGGACCACGCTGCTGACGGCGGGGCTGGCTTTGGCGGGCGTTCTCGCCTACTTTGTGCTGCCGGTCTCGCCTTTGCCGCAGGTGGATTTTCCGACAATCACGGTGGCGGCGCAGTTGCCCGGCGCGAGTCCGGAGATCATGGCCTCGAGCGTGGCCACGCCGCTCGAACGGCAGTTCGGGAACATTTCCGGCGTGACGGAGATGACTTCGGAGAGCACGCTCGGCACGACCAGCATCACGCTGCAATTCGATCTCAACCGCGACATCAACGGCGCGGCGCGGGACGTGGAGGCAGGGATCAACGCCGCGCGCACCTATCTTCCCTCCAACCTGCCAGCAAACCCAAGCTACCGGAAGGTGAATCCGGCGGATTCGCCGATTATCGTGCTGGGGCTGCAATCGGACATCTACGATATTCCGACGCTCTACGACGAAGCCTCCACGGTAATCCAGCAGCGCATTTCGCAGATCCCCGGCGTGGGCGAGGTGCTGGCGGTGGGGGCCTCGCTGCCGGCGGTGCGCATCGAGCTGAACCCGACGCAGCTTTCGGCGTATGGAATCGGGTTTCCGGAGCTGCAGCAGATCGTCGCGGGACAGAACACCAACCTGGCCACGGGGCAGCTTGCGAACGCGACCACCACGGCGGACATCGTGCCCAATGGCCAGATCGAGAAGGCGGCGGACTACCGGCCGCTGGTGGTGGGCTATCACGATGGCGCGGCGGTGCGGCTGCAGGATGTGGGCACCGTCGTCGATTCGCAGCAAACGCTGCTGCAGGCGGGTTTTCTCAACGGCAAGCCGTCGGTCAATCTCATCGTGTTCCGCCAGCCGGGAGCGAACATCATTACGACGGTGGACGCGATCAAGGCGGCGCTGCCGGGATTGCAGGCCACCATTCCGCGCGGGCAGCACCTGATGGTGGTCCTGGACCGGACGATCACGATCCGCGCTTCCGTGCGGGATATCGAGATCACGCTGCTGATTTCCGTGATTCTGGTGGTGCTGGTGGTGTTCGTGTTTCTGCGCAACACGCGGGGGACGTTCATCCCGGCGGTGGCGGTTCCGGTTTCGCTGATCGGGACGTGCGCCATCATGTACCTGGCCGGCTTCTCGCTCGACAACCTCTCGCTGATGGCGCTGGCGATTGCGAGCGGCTTCGTGGTGGACGATGCCATCGTGGTGATGGAGAACATCACGCGGCACCTCGAAGGCGGTCTGAGCCCGCTCGAAGCGGCGCTGCGGGGGGCGGGCGAGATCGGGTTCACGGTGTTTTCGATCAGCATCTCGCTGATCGCGGTGTTCATTCCGCTGCTGCTGATGGGCGGGATCATCGGGCGGCTATTCCGTGAATTTGCGGTGACGCTCTCGGCGGCGATTCTGGTCTCGATGGCGATTTCGCTGACGGCGACGCCGATGATGTGCTCGCGCATCCTGGTTCCCGAGCGGGAGATTCGGCACGGGCGGATGTACCGCGCGACGGAGCGCGGATTCGAGCGCATGCTCAACGCCTACCGGCGGAGCCTGACGTGGGTGCTCGATCACCCCGCGCCGGTGTTCCTGATTTTTCTCGGCGTGCTGGCGCTGAACGTGTTTCTGATCGCGATGGTTCCCAAGGGATTTTTCCCGTTACAGGACACCGGAGCGCTGATGGGAGGGCTGCAAGGGCCGCAGGATACCTCGTTCGCCTCGATGAAAAAGGCGCTGCAGCAGGTCGTGAGCATCATCAAGGCGGACCCCGGCGTGGATAACGTAGTGGGATTTACGGGAGGCCAGGGCGCAACCAACAGCGGCTTCGTGTTCGCGGCGCTGAAGCCGCTCGAGGAACGCGTGGGCGCGCAGGAGATTCTGGCGCGGCTTCGTCCCAAGCTGGCGCGGGTTCCGGGAGCGGCGACGTTTCTGCAGGCGGTGCAGGACATCCGCATCGGCGGGCGCCGGAGCAATGCGGCGTATCAATACACGCTGCTGGCGGAATCGGGCGCGGATCTGGACCGGTACGGGCCTCTGCTGCTGCAGGAGATGAAACACACGACCGGGTTCATGGACGTGAACACCGATCAGCAGAACCGCGGACTCCAGGAGCTGCTCACCTACGACCGGCCGACCGCGGCGCGGCTCGGGATCACGCCGCAGGTGATCAACAGCACGCTCTATCACTCGTTCGGGCAATCCGAGGTGTCCGTCATTTATAAGCCGCTGAACCAGTATTACGTGATTCTGGAAGTGGCGCCGGAGTTCTGGCAATCGCCGGCGACGCTGAAAGACACCTATGTGATTCCCGGCCAGGGCGGCGGCTCGGTGCCGCTCAATCTGGTCGCGAAATCGGCCACTTCGACGACGCCGATCTCGGTGAATCACACCGGGCTGTTTCCTTCGGCGACGGTCAACTTCAACCTGGCGCCGAACGTTTCGCTCGGACAGGCAACGGATGAGATCGCGAATATTTCGTCGCGGCTGGGCCTACCGCGAACGGTTCACGGGCAGTTTTCGGGAACGCTGCAGGCGTTCCAACAATCGCTCGGCTCGGAGCCTTTCCTGGTGCTGACCGCGATCGTGGCGGTGTACCTGGTGCTGGGGATTCTCTATGAAAGCCTGATGCACCCGATCACGATTCTCTCCACGCTGCCGCCCGCGAGCCTGGGCGCGGTACTGGCGCTGCTGCTGACGAAGACGCAATTGGACGTGATCTCGATTACGGGAATCATCCTGCTGATCGGGATCGTGAAGAAGAACGCGATCATGATGATCGACTTCGCGCTGAACGCGGAGCGGACCGAGGGGCGAAACACGCGGGACTCGATCTTCGAGGCTTCCATTCTGCGCTTCCGCCCGATTCTGATGACCACGATGGCGGCGCTGTTCGGCGCGGTCCCGCTGGCGCTGGGAATGGGAATCGGCGCGGAGCTGCGGCGGCCGCTGGGAATCTCGATCATCGGCGGGCTGATCGTGAGCCAGGCGCTCACGCTGTACACGACGCCGGTGATTTATCTATTCCTCGACCGGCTGCGGCTGAGGCTGCTGGGAGGGCGGCATGCGGGAGCGTAGGATGGCGGCGTGCTGCGCGGCCTGCGCGATGGCGCTCGCGGCATGCCGGGTGGGACCGAAGTATCACGTGCCATCGGCGCCGGCGCCGGCCGCGCCGGCGTACAAGGAAGCGGCGCCGCCGGCGTATCAGAAAGCTTACGGGGAGGTGGCCGGGACATGGCATCCGGCGAAGCCTTCCGACGCCATGCTGAAGGGCAAATGGTGGGAGATTTTCGGCGAGCCGGAATTGAACGGCCTCGAAGAGCAGTTGAACATCAATAACCAGAACATCGCGCAGTTTTTCCAGAATTTCATGGCGGCTCGGGCGCTGGTGCGGGAGGCGCGGGCGGCGTACTTTCCGGTGATCACGGTGACGCCGTCCGCCAACGTGTCGCGGGCGGGCGGCGGGAGCGTCGGCAGCACGGTGGCGACGACGCCGGGAACCGGCACGGCCACCTCCACCACGGTCGGCGGCGCGGGCAGCAGAATCTTTACCAATTTCACCCTGCCGTTCGAAGCATCCTGGGCGCCGGACGTTTTCGGGCGCGTGCAGAACCAGGTGCGCGAGGCGCGGTATGCCGCGCAGGTCAGCGCCGCCGATCTCGAGAACGAGCGGCTGCTCGAGCAGGCATCGCTGGCGGTGTACTACTTCGAGCTGCGGGGCCAGGACTGGCTGCAGGATATCTACAACAAGACCATCGAGGCCGACCGCGAGACGCTGAAGCTGACGCAGACGCTCGTCGCGACGGGCGTCGACAGCCCGCAGGCGCTGGCGCAGGCGGAACTGGCGCTGCGCGAGGCGGAGGCGCAGGGCGCCGGCGTGGGCACCAACCGCGCCATTTTCGAACATGCCATCGCGACGCTGATCGGCAAGCCGGCTTCGGACTTTTCGCTGCCGGTCAAGAGTCTCACCGCGCGCGCTCCGGCGATCCCCATCGGCATGCCCTCGGAGCTGCTGGAGCGGCGGCCGGACATCGCGGCAGCAGAGCGCACGATGGCGGAGGCGAACGCAGCCATCGGAGTGGAGTACGCCGCGTATTATCCGTCGTTCAATCTGACGGCTTCAGGAGGCTTCACGGCGTCGAAGCTTTCGACGCTGTTCAGCCTGCCCTCGCTGTTCTGGTCGGTGGGCAGCAGCGCGCAGGAGATCATTTTCAACGGAGGGCTGCGGGGCGCGACCATCGCGCAATTGAAGGCCAACTACAATGCCGACGTGGCGCTCTACCGGCAGACGGTGCTGACGGCGTTCCAGCAGGTGGAGGATTATCTGGCGACGGTGCGGATCACGTCGACGCAGATCGTGCTGCAGGAGCAGGCGGTCAAATCGGCGGAGGTATACCTGCAGATGGCGGTGACCCGTTTCCGGGCGGGCATTGACCCATACCTGAACGTGTTGACGGCGCAGGTGGCGTTGCTTTCCGACCAGGAGGCGCTGGTTGGGATGCGAGTGAGCGAGATGGTGGGAGCCGTCAACCTGATCCAGTCGCTGGGCGGCGGCTGGGACCGGACCCAGCTTCCTTCCGCGAAGGATGTGACGTCGAAGACGACCGAGCAGCGGCTGGCGCCGGGGGCGGGGAAGTGAGGGAAGGGCGAGGCCGGAGCGGGCGATACCACGTGCCCCGCTATCGGAAGCCCCGAGTGGATAAACTGAGGATGTGGGTGTCGATTCTGCCGTTAGGGCTTCGCGGCCGGCTGCCAGAGCTCGATCTTGTTCCCGTCCGGATCGTAAATCCAGGCAAAGCGGCCGTACGATTCATCCATTCGCTTGGGGTCGATCTTGACGCCTTCCTGCTTCAAGCGGTCGAGCAAGGCGTCGAGATCGTCCACGATGTAGTTGATCATGAACGGCGCGTGGCTGGGCTCGAAATAGTTGGTGGAAGCGGGAAATACGCTCCAAACCGTGACGTGT
>DATGMB010000233.1:0-6416 GCA_035293845.1 Bryobacteraceae bacterium | reverse complement strand
GTGGAGGTCGCGGACGTACGACAGCTCATCGTCCTCGCGCTCCGGCGAAAAGCGCAGCAGCATGTCCTGCGTCCAGCCGCCGCCGCGGATCAGGATCTTCCGTCCGTTGATGCGGAACACCCGGTGCTGCTGGGCGTCGAGCTCGGAGGTGACTTCGCGGATGCCGAAATCGAACTCCTGGCGATCGGAAATCTCGCCGCCGGCCGTGAATTCGACTCGGGCATGGTACAGGTTCTGCGGTCCCACGGGGTACGGCCACCAGAGCTTCGGATGCGCGAGCCCGGCGGGCTCCAGTTCGATGCGGGCGGTTTCCCCGGCCGCCAGGCTCACCGGGCGCGAGAGAGTGAGCCCGGCAACCTCGGCCCGCAGCGTGCCCGCAATCGGCCGCGGCGCCGTGTTGCGCAGCTCGGCCGAGACGGTCAGGCGTGCCGCATCGCGCGCGGCATCGAGCTTCGTCAGCACCTGCGGGTGCCGCACCGCGACCGGCCCGCTGAGCAGCACGTACACATCGCGCACGAGCCCCATGTCTTTATCCGGCGGCATGGGATTCCAGTCGACGAACGTGATCCCGAGGTCATTTTCCGCGGGCGGGAAGACCTCGACCGCCAGCGTGTTCTCTGCGCCCGGCCGCGCCAGAGCGGTCACGTCGAACTCGAACATCCGGTACATGCCGGCGGCATCTTCCGCCCGCGCGACCTGCCGGCCGTTGAGCCAGATGTTGGCGCGATAGTTGATGGAATCGAAGTTCAGCCAGACCGTGCGGCCCGCCGCCGAAGACGGCAGCGCGAAGGACGTTCGGAACCACCACGGCCGCGCGAAGGGGCTGGCGGCCGGCATCGGCAGATTGGCGAAGTTCTGACCGATGTTGTAGCCCATCCCCGGATACGAGCGCAGATTCATTCCGAAGTAGGGATCGGGATAGACGCGGTTCGCCACCAGCGCCGCCACGACGGTCGATGGCATGGCGGCCGGATACCAGCCCGTGGCCCGATACCGCGCGGTCGATAGGACCGCCCCGGATTCCGCGACGCGCCCGGAAGATTGCACGCTCCAGCCGCGGTCCAGATTCAGGCGCGCCGTCTGCGCGGCCAGCGCCGGCGCCAGCGTAAAAAGGAAAACATACCGCATCGCTCCGCCGTTCCTCACAATCCGAAGCACAGGATATTCGGCCCCGCCGCCACGGCCACGTACTGCCGCCCGCCGCGCAGGAACGTGATCGGCCCGGCCTTCATCCGCGCATTGGTCGGGAAGCGCCAGAGCGTTTTGCCGTCGCGCTGGTCCACGGCCGCGAAGCCGCCATTCGGCTGGCCGTAGAAGACCAGCCCGCCGGCCGTTGCCAGCACGCCCGACCACGTCTTGGCGCGCGCCGGCCCCGGCTGCGGCACCTCCCAGGCGATCTCTCCAGTCTCGATGTTGACGGCGCGGAGGAAGCGCTGCCCGGTCTGGTCGGGATAGGAGGTCGGCTTGCCGGTGCATTCCTCGAGCGCCAGAAAATAATAGAGGTGCGTCAGCGGCGAATACGCCGTGGCGTCCCAGTTGGCCGCATCGCTCGGGCAGCCGCGCGGTTCGACGACGACCGGCCGCCCGTCCTTGCCGATCTCCTTCGCCCAGTCGACGCGGTGCAGAAAGGGCTTGGCCAGCAGCAGCCGCCCATCGGTGCGGTCCAGGACGTAGAAGAAGCCGTTGCGGTCGGCATGCAGCAGCAGCTGGGAGGGCTTGCCGCGGTAGACAGTGTCCACCAGGACGTTGGGCTCGGTGGCGTCGCGGTCCTTCAGGTCGTGCGGCGTGAACTGGAAGTGCCATTTCCGCTCGCCGGTGCGCGCATCGAGCGCCAGCACGCAGTTGGTGTACAGGTTATCGCCGGGGCGGTCGCGGTCGTCGCCATCCGGCCAGGGATTGCCGGTGGCCCAATAGAGCGTCCCGGAGGCCGCATCGTAGGAGCCGGTCAGCCAGGTCGATCCGCCGCCCAGCAGCGGCTCCTTGCCCTGCCAGGTCTCGATGCCCGGCTCGCCGCGGCGCGGCACCGTCCAGCGGCGCCAGGCGAATGCGCCGTTATCGGCGCGGAAGGCGACGACGAAACCGCGCATCCCGTGGTCCCCGCCCGCGACGCCCGCCACCACGAGGTCCCCGGCCACCAGCGGCGCCACCGTACCGCCGTAGGTGTGGTGCTCGCCGGGCGGCATTTCCGGCGCGAGCGGCTTTTCCCAGACCGGCGCGCCGGTTCCGCGGTCCAGAGCGATGAGATGCGCATTATCGGTCACGAAGAAGACCTTGTCCCGCAGAATCGCGACGCCGCGGTTGGTGCCGAGCTTCGCGTCGCCCACCAGCCCCGGCGTGGCCGGACGGGAATACTGCCAGATGGCGCTGCCCGTGGCGGCGTCGAGCGCGTACACCTGATTCGGACCCGTGACGTAGAGCACGCCATCCGCTTCGAGCGGCGTGGTCTCCAGACCGGCGTACGACATCGGAAAAATCCACTGGAGCTTCAGCGCGGCGACATTCGACACGCGGATCTGGTCGAGCGCGCTGTAGCGATTGCCGGAATCGCTGCCGTTGTACGTCATCCAATCGCCAGGCTGCGGCGCGGGCCACGGAGTCTGGCGCGCGGGCGGCGCCGGAGCGGGCGGCGGCAGGATGGTGTCCTTGTTCATGCGGGCGAGATACTGCGCCACGGCCTGCAGATCGGCAGCGGGCAGATCGCCGAATGCGGGCATGCCCGCCGCCGGATTGCCGTGCTCGATGTAAGCCCGAAGCTGCGCCACGGTCTTCGCGGCGATGCGCGGATTGTTCGCCAGCCCCGGTCCCTGCCCCGTGCCGCGCGCGTCCTCGCCGTGGCAGCCGGCACAGTGCTGGAGGAACTGCTGCTGCGCCAGCAGCGGAACACCAAGCAGGAAAAAGGAAACCAGGAAACGCATCGCTGCGATGATAACGCGCCGCGTGCCGGTGGGGGCAGGCCGGCCCCACAGACAACCCACGTTGACAGGCGCATCGAAGTGGCCCGCGCACGCCGGCCCGCTGAGGCATTCGGAAGCTGCCACCGGGGAACACTCAGCGGCGCCAGGCCCATCGCCCGCCCAGAGCATGGCTCCGGGCCACCAAAGACCGCCTGCTACAGGCGGTTGACCAATAGTAGAATCAACAACATAGGGGGGAAAACCGCCTGTTGGGGGGCGGTTTTTCGTTCGCCAAACGCCCGGCGGGCTGCGGAAGGTCGCGTGATCAGCCGCGGTCCCGCGCTACCGGGGCTTGATAGTCTATATGGGTACACTATGGCAGACCCGATCTCGATGCCTGCCCTGAAAGCTCCCAAAGCTCCCGCCCCGGTCCCCGATTTCCGCGATCCTGCCCTGTATCTCAACCGCGAACTCTCTCTGCTCGCCTTTCAGCGGCGCGTGCTCGAGGAAGCCCAGGACCCGCAGAACCCGCTGCTCGAACGCATCAAATTTCTGGCCATCGTCGGCTCCAATCTGGACGAGTTTTTCATGATCCGCGTGGCCGGCCTCGAAGCGCAGATGGACGCCGGCGCCGCCGACGTCGGCCAGGACGGCATGAGCCCCCGCGCGCAATTGATCGCCATCCGCCGCGAAGCCAAGCGCCTGTTCAAGGATGCGCACGATTGCCTCGAAGAGCTGCTGGCCGCGCTGCATGAGCAGGACATCGTGATCCAGGACTACGCGGACCTCAGCGATGCCCAGCGCCGCGCCGCCGCCCGGTACTTCGATGACACCGTGTTCCCCGTGCTGACGCCGCTCGCCTTCGATCCCGGCCGCCCCTTCCCGCACATCTCCAATCTCAGCCTCAACCTCGCGGTCCTGATCCGCGATCCGCAGGGGAACGAGCATTTCGCCCGCGTCAAGGTGCCGGATTCTCTGCCGCAGCTCGTGCCGCTCGGGCAAACCAAGCGCAAACGGCGGATCCGCCTGGTGTGGCTGGAGCAGATCGTCGCCGCCCACCTCGGCGCGCTCTTTCCCGGCATGGAGGTGATCGAAGCCCATCCGTTCCACATCACTCGCGACGCGGACATTGCGATCAAGGAACTCGAAGCCGACGATTTGCTCGAAACCATCGAGGAAGGCGTGCGCCAGCGGCGTTTCGGCAGCGTCGTGCGCCTGATGGTCACGCGCGAGATGCCGCCCCGCATCCTCGACATTCTGAAGACCAACCTCGAAATCGAGCCGCGCCAGATCTACGGCGTATCCGGCCCGCTTTCCCTCAAACGCCTCATGGAAGTCTGGGCGCTCGACCGCCCGGAGCTCAAGGACCCACCCTTCGTCCCCGCCGTTCCGGCGCCGCTGGCCGCGGCCGACGAAGAGGACATCTTCGCCGCGATTCGCCATCAAAATATTCTTCTGTTTCACCCCTTCGATTCCTTCCAGCCGGTGGTGGAATTCCTCTCCCGCGCGGCGCGCGATCCGAACGTGCTCGCGATGAAGATGTGCCTGTACCGCGTCGGCCGCAACTCGCCGGTGGTCCGCGCGCTGCTCGACGCGATCGAGGAGGACAAGCAGGTGGCCGCGCTCGTCGAGCTCAAGGCGCGGTTCGATGAAGAGAGCAACATCGAGTGGGCGCGGGCGCTCGAAAACTCTGGCGTCCACGTGGTTTACGGCCTGGTGGGCCTCAAGATCCACTGCAAAATCGCCATGGTGGTCCGCCGGGAAGCCGGCCAGATCCAGCGCTACGTGCACCTTTCCACGGGCAACTACAACGCCGTCACGGCGCACCTTTACACCGATATCGGCATGTTCACCTGCGATGAGGAGATCGCCGACGACGTCACCGATCTGTTCAATTACCTGACCGGCTACTCCGCCAAGACCGATTACAAGAAGTTGCTCGTGGCTCCCCACAACCTCCGCTCCCGCCTGGAAGCCATGATCGAGCGCGAAATTGCGCACGCGCGGGCCGGCCGCGAAGCGCACCTGATCTTCAAGACCAACGCGCTGGTCGACGCCGCATTCATCCGCGCGCTCTACCGGGCCTCGCAGGCCGGCGTGAAGGTGCAGTTGATCGTGCGCGGCATCTGCTGCCTGCGGCCCGGCGTGGAAGGCGTGAGCGAGAACATCGAAGTGGTCAGCATCGTCGGGCGCTTTCTCGAGCACAGCCGCGTCTTCTATTTCCACAACGGCGGCGAGGAGCAAATCTATATTGGCAGCGCCGACCTGATGCCGCGCAACATCGAGCACCGCGTCGAGGTCCTCTTCCCGCTCGAAGACGAAAAGCTGATCCGGGAAGTGCGCGACGAAATCCTCTCCGTCTACCTCTCCGATAACGTGAAGGCGCGGCGCATGCTCCCTACTGGCGCCTATGTCCGCAAGCGCGCGCCCGAGGGCCGCCGCCGAATTAACGCGCAGGTGAAACTGCTCGAGCGCCGCACCCGCATCCACCTGCCCAAGCCGCAGACCAAACCGGCGCGCCGCGACTGACGGTGGTGCAGGCCCGCCAGCACTGGCCCTGGGCGGCGGCCAGACGCATCCGATTCTTCTCAAAACCGGACAGTTGGCGGGAGTGCCCGGCCCTTGGGGCTAATCCCGCTTCGACCCAGACATGGAAGGCGGAACAAACCGGGGTTGCGACGGGGGCGATTCCCGTAAAGGCGAACGAAGGATGAGGATTACGCCGTGAAAATATTTTTCAGGATGTTGTGAAGGGCTGGCGGCCTCTGCCGAGCATACCGCTACAGCCGCCGGTCGCACTCCGCCACCGCGTCCGCGGCCGCCCTGGCGCGCGCCTCGGTCTCTGCCGTGCGCGGCTTCCAGTTTCTCCAGCGCACCAGGTTTTTCTGGAAGGTCATCCGCGCCCAGCCTACCCGCCCGTCGTGCAGCAGCAGACGGCCGTAAAGGTCATCGTGGTCGGAGGCGGCTTTCATGGCTTCGAGCGTCGGACGCGGCACGGAAAGCAGCTTGTCCGCCAGCGGCTGCGTTGCGGACACCGCCGCGGAAGCATCCTGGAATCTCCCCGCGTCTATCAGCGCGCGGATGCGGCCGTTCATCGCCGCCAATTCGCCGGCGGATTGCGCATACCAGGGCTTCGCCGCTTCATCGGCCGCGGGCTTGGGAGGGGATGCCGCGGTTTCGGGCGGCGCAACCTGCGGCGCCGGCGCACAGCCGATCATGGCCGCCGCAACCGCGGTCAAGAGCCATCGCACATCTTTCAGGATAAAGCAACGAAAACCCGAAGACCGCCGCGAGGGAAGCGGCCGGCGCGCAAGGCGGCGCTAAGCGGCCCGGCTGGCCTGATCGGTCGGCGGCTCAGGCTGGGGCGGCGGCTGCTGCTGCTGCGGAACCGGCTGGGCCTTGCATGCGGGACAGCACTTGGCGCAATACCAGCCGTGGAGCTCCTCCGGCATGTGCAATCGATTCGGCCAGTTCCCGCAAATATCGCAGCATCCCTTCACCCGTTCCGAAATGTGACAGTTT
>DATGMB010000232.1:0-17259 GCA_035293845.1 Bryobacteraceae bacterium | reverse complement strand
ACCTGGAACGAGCTGCCGCAGCCGCAGGTGGACTTCACGTGGGGGTTGTTGAACTTGAAGCCGGAACCCTCCAGAGTTTCCACATAGTCGACCTCGGCGCCGTCGAGGTAGAGCAGGCTGGCCTGATCCACAAAGACCTTGAGGCCGTCGTAATTGTAGGTCTTGTCCAGCATATTCGGTGTGTTCTCGAAAGCCATCGAATAGCTGAAGCCCGAGCAGCCGCCGCCCACCACCGCGATCCGCAGACCGGCAGGTGAGGGCTCCTGCGAGGCCATGATCTCTTTCACTTTGCCAACCGCCCGTTCCGTCAATTGCACCATGCGTTTGTCACTCCTGAATTCAAGCTTTCAGTATTATAGATGTAGCATGGCCGCGCGGCGTCGCGCAAAGTCGCGGGGTTTTTAGGTGCTTGCGGCTACCCCGGCCAGGTAATGGTAACCGGAAATCCCTGGGGTGCGTCGGAAAAGGCGTATGGGAACCCTGAGCGGTGCTCTCGCACTCCCCGGATTCGGTAGCAAGGTTGCGGCTAAAACCAGAGTGGATTACGAGAACACCCCGGAAGGCTCCCTGGTGCGGCGGGCGCAGAAGGGCGACGAGACGGCATTCCGCGAGATCGTGGAGCGCTATCAATCCAAGGTGTTTTCCATCATTCACGGCATCGTGCGCCAGCGCAATGACGTGGAAGATATTGCACAGCAAGTATTTGCCAAAGTTTACCTCTCGCTCAAGAGCTTCGATTTCCGCAGTTCGCTGATCACCTGGATCTACAAGATCACGGTCAACGAATGTTTCGATTACCTGCGCAAACGCAAGGTGCGGAAGCTGGTTTATGAGAGCGATCTGAGCGAGGACGAGGTGCGGCGCGTGGAAAACACGGAGCCGAATGTAGGCCGGGAAGTACCGGCGGATACCTCGCTGGCGCAGCGCGACTATATTGTGAAACTCCTCACCCGGGTCTCCGAAGAAGAGCGCATGTTGTTGATGATGAAGGAAGTAGAAGGGTATTCGGTGGAAGAACTGGCGGAGAAGACCGGGATGAACGAGAACACCATCAAGGTCAAGCTTTTCCGCGCCAGGCAGAAACTGGTTAAGGCAGCACAACGGTTGGAACGGGCTCCCGGTCTGGTGGCCGGTTGAGCCCCGGTAGTAGGACACTCCGAAGGCGGGCGCAGATCCGCCAGTGGGGTAGGGTCAGGGGCGTGTTAATTTACGTCTGTAAGGGAAGAAACATATGCATGCGGTAGTCATGGACAGCCTCGAAGACTACCTGTCCGGCACGCTGGAGCCGGAGGTAACGAGAGACATCGAGGCGCACCTGAGCACCTGCAAGGCTTGCCGCGATGAGGTCCGCAGCATGCAGGATGTCTCGCAATTATTTGGAGCGCTCCAGGCGGAAGAAACGCTGGAAGCGTCCCCCGGCTTCTACGCGGGCGTCGTTGCCTGCGTAGAAGCGCAGGAGCAGCCGGCGCCGTCGTTCGCCGGGTTGTTCTCGCTCGATTTTGCCTTTGCGCGCCGCGTGGCGTTCGCTTCGTTGATGATGCTGGCGGTCCTGGGCACGTATCTTGTGACGCACGAGGTCGAGTCCCCGGCGAGCCCGTGGCCGGAAGCGGTCATGGCGCAGCAGGAATCCCCGGCTTTTGAATCGGCGCCCGCGCCGGATAACATGCTGGTGACGTTGACGGCATATGAAGAGCGCTAGCGTGTTGGAACGGCCGGCCACGGGCCGCGCCTGGAATCCGAAACTCGCGTTCGCGGTGGTCCTCGCCCTGGTGTTTCTGTCCGGCGCTGCTTCGGGCGCGCTGCTGATGGATTTTCGGGTGCACAATCGCTATCGCCCGCCGACGTTCGAAGAAGCCGCGGGCAAGGCCCTGAACTTCGAGCACATGCAGCGGGAGTTGAACCTGACCGAGGCGCAATCGGACCAGATCCGCAGCGTTCTCAGCGATTTTTGGCAGTACTACCACACCGTCCTCAGCGACAGCAAACAGCGCGTCGAGCAGTTGCTGACCGCCGACCAGCGCGCGCGTTTCGAGAAGATGCTCCAGGAGGGCGGCCGGAGGTAGAGCCGCCGTTGATCCTGCCCACGTACCGTCCTTTGGACCATTTTGGTCCAGCGCGCCGTTTGCGCCCTTTTTGATCCAATAACTTACGGGAGAGACCCGGACCATTTTGGTCCAAGGCCCCGTACCGTACCCATTGACACATTTCCCGCGCCATAAGGAAAATAGCTTCTTATGCGCGTTTCGCGTGGTTCTGCCTGGATCCCGGTAGCCGTGGCGGTTTGGCTCGTAGGCTGCTCCTCGCAGCCGGCCGCTCCCCCGATGTCGACGTACGGCTTGGGCGAGAGGGCGCCTGTCGGGCATTTGACCTATACGGTGTTCGAGACCCAATGGGTGACCCATTTCGGCGACGGCGTCGATGCCCGGCTGCCGCAGAACCGTTTTTTCCTGATCCGCCTGAGCGCGGTGAACGGCGGGTCGAGCGACGCCATCGTCCCGAATTTCACGATCGAAGACGATAAAGGCCACGTCTATCAGGAGCTCAGCGATGGCGAGGGCGTGCCGCAATGGATAGGCTATCTCCGGAGCGCCAAGCCGGCCGATTTCGTACAGGGCAATATCGTTTTCGATGCCCCGCCGGCGCACTATAAGCTCAAGCTGACCGATGGCCAGCAGCACGCCGCAATCGTCGATATCCCGCTTTCGTTCGGCGCCGAAACGCCCGACCTGCTCAGCGCTCCCGCGCCCGACCCGCTGCTCGAAGCGCCCGACGCGGCGTCGAAACAACCGGGCCGCAAGTAGGCGGCACGCCAGGGCGGCCCGTCGAGGCGCCCGGCGTGAGCGTCCGTGTGTTTACCGCGCGTGCACCCGTCGCGCGCCGCTACCGTCCGGCATAAAATTGAGATATGTGGGTTTGCGCCGCCGCGTTTCTGCTGCTCCAGGCCACCGGCTACAGCGCGGAAGGGATGAAGGCCATGGAGGAGCGGCGGTTCGAAGCCGCGGCCGAGGACTTCGCCAAAGCGGTGGCGGCCGATCCCAAGGATTATTACGCCCACTTCAACCTGGCGCAGGCGTACGGCATGCTGCACCGCAACCGCGAAGGCATCGCCGAATATCGCAAAGTGCTCGAGCTGAAGCCGGGCCTGTACGAAGCCGAATTGAACGCGGGTATCCTGCTGATGCGGGAGAGCGAGCCGGCTGAAGCGCTGCCGCTGCTGGCGCAGGCGGCAGAACAAAAGCCGGAGGAATTCCTGCCGCGCTACTCGCTGGCCGCGGCGCAGTACCAGACCGGCGCGCTCGCCGAGGCCGAAGCCAGCTACCGCCGCGCGCTCGAGCTCGATCCCAAATCCGCGGCATCGGAATCCGGGCTGGCGCACGCGCTGGCGCGCCAGGGCAAGCTCGATGACGCCGCGCCCCATTTTCAGAACGCGGCCCGGCTCGACCCGCAGTATCGCAAAGGTCTGCTGGAGTTGGCCGAGCTATACGAGCAGCGGCAGCAGACCGCGGAGGCCGCCGCAATCTACCGCCAATTCCCGGAAAATGCGGCCATCCAGGAGCATCTCGGGCGCATGATGCTGGACACGAAACAGTATGCCGATGCGCTGCCGCGCCTGGAGGCGGCGTACGCAAAGGAGCAGAACGAGCAGAATCGCGTCCCGCTGGCCGCCGCATACGTTTTCACCGGCAGTCTGGAAAAGGCGATTCCCCTGCTCCAGCAGGCCGTAGCCGCCGAGCCGGCCAACTACGACCTGCGCATGATGTACGGCCGGGCCCTGCGCGACCGGAAACAATTCGCCGCGGCAGCCGTCCAATTCGAGCAGGCCACCCGGCTCAAGCCGGAAGACCCGCGCGCGTGGACGGAAACTGGCGACATGCTCTACATGACCGAGGCATATCCGCAGGCGCTCGCAGCCTTCGACCGGGCCCGCCAGTTAGGCGAAAATACGCCCGGCGTTTGGTTCTTCCGGGCGATCATTCTGGACAAGCTGCGGCAGGTAAAGCCCGCTCTGGAGGCCTACCGCCAGTTTCTCTCGATGAGCCAGGGAAAACTCCCGGATCAGGAATTCCAGGCGCGGCAGCGCGCCCGGATTCTGCAGCGGGAACTGGAGAGACACTGATGACGGCCACCCCGCTCTTGGCGCGAATTGCAATTCCGCTCGCCGCCGCGCTCTCGCTGGCCGCGCAAACGCCGGCCCCGGGCCTGAAAGCCGCGCTCGCCGAGCCGAATCTGGAGAAGCGCTCGAAGCTGGCGCTCGACAATGCCGAGATCGCTTACCAGACGCTCCGCGGCGCTTACGAGAAGGGCGATAGCGCGCAGGTCGCAGCCAGCGCCAAAGAGATCCAGGAATCGGTGAACCTCGCCTCGGCGTCGCTGCGGGATACCGGGAAGGATCCCCGCCGCAGCCCGAAATATTTCAAGCGGGCGGAAATCGAGACCCGCGACCTGCTGCGCCGCATGGAAGACTTTCAGCAGCAGATGAACTTCGAGGACCGGCCGGTGCTCGATCCCGTAAAGGCCGACATCCAGCAGGTGCATGACCAGATCCTGCTGGGCTTGATGGAGGGCAAACGCAAATGAAGACCCTGCTCTGGTGTCTCATCGCCGCGGCGCCGCTCGCGGCGCAGCAGCGCGACTTCCTGACCTCCGATGAAGTGGAGCAGATCCGCGAGGCGCAGGAGCCCAACGCCCGTCTGGAATTGTACGCGCGCTTTGCGCGGAACCGGGTGGACCTGGTGAAGAACATGCTTGCCAAGGACAAGCCGGGACGCTCGGTGTTCATCCACGACGCGCTCGAGGACTATGCCCGCATTCTCGACGCCCTCGACGACGTCGCCGATCAGGCGCTCGCGAAAAAGGGCGAGATGAGCCGCGGCATGCGCGTCGTCTCCAACATGGAGCGCGAAACGCTGCCCGCGCTGCGCAAGATCCGGGACAGTAATCCCAAGGACCTCGAACGCTACGAGTTCGTGCTGCAGACGGCCATCGAAACCACCCAGGACAGCCTGGAGGCGGCCGACGGCGATTTGGGCGAGCGGGCGCGTGATGCCGTCGCGCGAGAGGCGAGGGAAAAACGGGAAATCGAAGCCACCAAAACAGTTGCGGAAAAAGAGGCGGATGCCAAGGCCGAAGCGGACCAGGCCAACAAGCCGAAGGCCCCGACGCTCTACCGTCCCGGGGAAAAGAAACAGGACGACAAGGACAAGCAGAACCAGTAATGCGGCCCCTCCTCCGTTGAGCATGGCCATGAGCAGAGAGAGCGGGAACTGGTACCGCGGGGCCGCAGAAATATGATGCCACGCTGCGGGATCAGTGGATGCGCCCGTTGCCCGGAATTAGTACTGGTACGGTATCACCAAAGGTGCTTTCCTAGCCCTTGTACACTTTCCAAAACACGTCGCGGAACTTGGTCATCTCCGCATCCGTGCCGATCGTCACACGCAGCATATTGTCGAGCGGCGGAAACGGGCGGCCGGGGGCGACGCCGAGCTTCGGCATCGTCGTGATGAATTCGCGGGCGTTGCGCCCGCAGTCGATCATGATGAAGTTGGCTTGCGGCTCGATGTACTTCACGCCGCGGTCGCGCAGCCAGCCGCACAACTGTGTGCGGGTGGCGGAGAGCGCCGCCCGGCGCTCGCTCACGATGCGGTCATTATCGGCCAGGGCCGCCACCACGCCGTGCGCGCTGACGGTTGAGATCACGTTCATCCGCAGCGGCTCGAGTCGCTGGATAATCTCCGGCCTGGCCGCGGCGAAGCCGACGCGCATGCCCGCCATCCCGTAAATCTTCGAAAAGGTGCGCGCCACGATGACGTTGTGGCCGCGCTTGACGTAGGGCAGCGCGGTCTTTAGGTGCGGGCTGTCGGCGAAGTGAATGTACGCTTCGTCGACGAGCAGCGTCGTGTTGGCGGGCAGATTTTCCACCAGCCAGTCCATGTCGCTCGACCGCACGATGGCCGACGTCGGATTGTTCGGATTGCAGAGATAAATCAGCCCGCCCTTCGCCTTATCCGCTTCTTCCGCGAGCTTGTGGACATCGGCGGTGTAATCGTACTCCGGCCTCTGATTCCGTAGCAGCGGAACGAGCGCGACCGGCCGCCCCAACGCGCGCGCCATGTCGATCGGGTACTCGAAGGCCGGCGTGGCGCTGATCAGCGGGCGAGTGGGCGAAGTGAAGACGTCGACGGCGGTGTGCAGCACTTCGCTCGAGCCGCACCCGGTGATGATCCACTCGGATTCGAGATCCACGCTCTTCGCGATCGCTGCATAGATGTCGGGAAACTCCTGATAGTGGTAGCGCCACGATCCGGGCAGCGCCTTCTGCATGGCGGCCAGCGCCGGCGCCGGCACGCCCGCCGGATTCTCGTTGGCATTGAGCCAGACCATGTCGCTCGGCATCCCGGTTACTTTGACCGCGGCCCGCTGCGCGTAGGCGAATTCCGGCATCAGCCGAGCCGCCGCCGCGGCCATCCCGAGCCTTCCGGCAAATCCACGTCTCGTGAGCATGGAGTTTATGATACCGCCGGAGGCGGCAGGCCAGTCTTGACCGGCCTGCGCAGGGTAAGACACAATGAGTGCAGAATGGACCGCGAGGACGTACTGGCGATCTTGCGCGCCCACGAAGCGGAGTTCCGCGCCGCGGGAGTGCACAGCATGTCGCTGTTCGGATCAATGGCGCGAGGCGAGCCCTATCCGCAGGATGTCGATATCGCTGTGCGGCTGGGCGAGAACTTCTCCGAGGGCGGATGGGATTACTTCTACCGGCTGGAGCAACTGCAGCGCCGGCTTCGAAAACTCCTTCGGTGCGAGGTAGACGTATTGAAGGAGCCCGCTAACAAGAAGCAATTGCAAGATGAAATTAACAGGGATCGCGCTATTGCCTTCTAAGAAACCGGCCCGACGTGTTCGGGACATCATCGAAAACGCCGAGGCGATTTTCAGCTACACGGCTGGAATGGACTTCGCCGCCTTTCAGGCCAACCATCAGGCAGCGGACGCTACCGAGCGATGTTTGATGCGCATCAGCGAGGCGGCGTCGAAACTCGGCGACCTCGCTCCGCTGCTGATGCCGGATCAGCCATGGGCCCGCATCCGCGCCATAGGGAACCCCCTGCGCCACGAGTACGATGATATCGACCAGCAGCAGATCTGGGAAATCGTGCAGGTCTCTCTATCGCCTCTTCTCGCCGCCTGCAAAGAGGCCCTCGCCCGCATGCCGGAGGGCACGGCATAATGCAAAACGGCCCGCGGAGGCATCGCCCCGCGGGCCCTTCGTTGCAAGCTGTCGTTGCCGTGAATTAACCGCTCATCGATGCCAGGAATTCCGCGTTGCTGCGCGTTTTCCCGAGCTTATCGAGCAGCAGTTCCATCGTCTCGACCGGCGAAAGCGGGTTCAGCACCTTGCGCAGAATCCAGACGCGGTTCAGCTCGTCCTTGGGCAGCAGCAGCTCTTCTTTTCGCGTGCCGCTCTTGTTGATATCGATCGCCGGGAACACGCGCTTATCCACCAGCTTGCGCTCCAGGTGGATTTCCATGTTGCCCGTGCCCTTGAACTCCTCGAAGATCACGTCGTCCATGCGGCTGCCGGTGTCGATCAGCGCGGTCGCGATGATCGTCAGCGACCCGCCTTCTTCGATGTTGCGCGCCGCGCCGAAGAAGCGCTTTGGCCGCTGCAGCGCGTTCGAATCCACGCCGCCCGAGAGCACCTTGCCGGAAGGCGGCACGATGGTGTTGTACGCGCGCGCCAGCCGCGTGATCGAATCGAGCAAAATCACGACATCGCGCTTGTGCTCGACCAGGCGCTTGGCCTTCTCGATCACCATCTCGGCCACCTGCACGTGGCGCGTGGCCGGCTCGTCGAAGGTCGAGCTGATGACCTCGCCGCGCACGCTGCGCTGCATGTCCGTGACTTCTTCCGGCCGCTCGTCGATCAGCAGCACGATCAGCGTCACCTCGGGGTGATTGGCCGTGATCGAGTTGGCGATCGATTGCAGGAGCATCGTCTTACCGGTGCGCGGCGGCGAAACGATCAGTCCGCGCTGCCCCTTGCCGATCGGCGTCAGCAGATCCATCACCCGGCCCGAGTAGTTGTCGCGTGTGGTTTCGAGCTTCAGACGGCCATTGGGATAGAGCGGCGTCAGGTTATCGAAGAAGATCTTGTTGCGCGCTTCCTCGGGCGGCTCGAAGTTGATGGCGTCGACCTTGATCAGCGCAAAATACCGCTCGCCTTCCTTGGGCGGACGGATCTGGCCGCTGATGGTGTCACCGGTGCGCAGGTCGAAACGGCGGATCTGCGAGGGCGAAACGTAAACGTCGTCCGGGCCGGGCAGGTAATTGTACTCGGGAGCGCGCAGGAAGCCGAAGCCATCCGGCAGGCATTCGAGCACGCCTTCCGAGAAGATCAGCCCGCTCTTTTCCGCCTGGGTCTGCAGGATCTTGAAGATCAGCTCCTGCTTGCGCAGCCCGGCGGCGCCGGCGATGTTCATGCCTTGGGCGACTTGGTTGAGCTTCTGGATGCTCATGTCCTTCAGCTCGACCAGGTCGAGCGTGGGAGTGCCGTTTTTCGCGCCCTGAGCGGCCTGCTGCTTGCGGCGCTGCTGGCCCAGGTGCTCGCCGGCGGCCGGTGGCGCGGCCTCGGCGCCCGGATTTCCGGCCGGCGGCGGGGCAGGCTGTGCCGCCGGGGGCTGCGTCGCTTTCGTCTCGGGCGGCGCGGCCGCCGATGCCGGCAGCGGATTCGACGGCGGTTTCACTTCCGGCGCCGGCTTCGGCTCGGCGGCGGGCTTGTTTTCCGCGTGCGGCGCGGTGCTCTTCGCGGCCGGCGGCTTGGGCGGGCGCTCCGCCTTTTCCGCGTGCGGATGGGCCGCGGGCGGCGCGGCCGGTTTGGATTCAGGCGGCGCGGCGGATTTTTCGTTCTGGCCGTCGGCGGCCACGGGCCCGGCGGGCCCTTTCTCGGCGGGCTTTTCCGGTTTTTCCGGCTTCTCTTGCGGCGGGACGGTTCCTACCGTGGTTGGATTGTTTTCGCTATTGCTTGCCAAATTTCCCTCACTCCCCGGCCGGTTACGGCCGAGAACGGCAGCGGCTCCACGCCCTCCTGGCGGATGGCGCGAAATCCGCGCTCTTGTTCCGATTGATTTAACTTGTCGGTCTTAGTGGCTACTACCAGGTATTTTCTGCCATGATATTCCAGCCAGCGCTTCAGGTCCAAGTCCTTAGGCATCCATCCGCGGCGGGCATCGAGAATCAGGCAGGAAAGTCTTAGAGTCTCTCTCTTCTCCAAATACGCATCGATCAGCTTCTTCCATTCCAGCAGGTGCGCCGGCGGCACGCGGGCGTAACCGTAACCCGGCAGATCGACGAAGTAATACGAGCCCTCCACGCGGTAAAAATTGATGGTCTGCGTGCGGCCCGGTGTGCTGCTGGTGAATGCCAGCCGTTTCTCCCCGGTCAGGGCGTTTATCAGGCTGGACTTCCCTACGTTGCTTCTCCCTAAGAACGCGATTTCCGGCAGCCGGTCGCCGGGAAACATTTCCGGACGGCCGGCGCTGACAACAAATTCGGTTTTCAAACCTCGGTCCGGGCCGGGCATGCCCGGCCGCTACACTAATGCGCCACGGCCTCGTCGGACGGCAGCACCTCGACCGACGCCGGCGGCATGGGGAGCGCCACCAACTCGCGCTCCAGCGCAATCTTCAATACTTCGTCCATGCTGTCGACGAAGTTCAGTTTCATGCTCTGCTTGATGGCGTCCGGGATATCGGGAAGGTCCTTCTCGTTCTCACGCGGCATAATCGCCTCGCGGATCCCGTGGCGGTGCGCCGCCATCAACTTCTCCTTGAGCCCGCCGATCGGCAGCACCTTGCCGCGCAGCGTGATTTCGCCGGTCATCGCCACGTCGCCGCGCACCGGAATGCGGGTCAGCGCGCTGCAAATCGTGGTCGCCAGAGTGATCCCCGCCGAGGGCCCGTCCTTGGGAATGGCCCCCTCGGGGATATGGACGTGCACATCCAGGTTGCGGTAGAAATCGCGGGGCAGCCCCAGCGTCTGGGCGCGCGAGCGGACATAGCTCATGGCCGCCTGCGCCGATTCCTGCATCACCTCGCCCAGCTTACCCGTGACGGTCAGCTTTCCTTTGCCTTCCATCAGCGTGCATTCCACGGTCAGGATCTGGCCGCCGACTTCCGTCCAGGCGAGGCCGGTGGCCGCGCCGATGTCGTTCTTCTTCTCGGCCTCGAGATCGCGGAACTTCCAGGGGCCGAGCAGATCCGGCAGCTTCGCGGCATCGATCACCGCCTTCGGCTGCGGCTTCTTTTCCTTGCCGCTTTGCGCATTCACCACCTGGCGCGCCACCTTGCGGCAGACGTTGCCGATCTCGCGCTCCAGATTGCGCACGCCCGCTTCGCGCGTGTAGTACTGGATGAGCCCGTTGATGCCGCTGTCGGTGAACTCGATCTGCTCTTCGGTCAGGCCCGTGGCTTCCTTCTGCTTGCGCACCAGGAAGCGCTTGGCAATCTCCATCTTCTCGATCTCGGTATAGCCGGAGAGCCGGATCACCTCCATGCGGTCCTGCAACGCCGGCGGGATCGTGTGCATCACGTTCGCCGTCGCGATGAAGAATACCTGGCTCAAGTCGTATTCCACATCCAGGTAATGATCCACGAACATGAAATTCTGCTCGGGATCGAGCACTTCGAGCAGAGCCGCGGACGGGTCGCCGCGGAAATCCATCGACATCTTGTCGACTTCATCCAGCATGAAGACCGGGTTGCGCGTCCCCGCCTTTTTCATCATCTGGATTACCTGCCCCGGCAGCGCGCCGATGTAGGTGCGGCGGTGCCCGCGGATCTCGGCCTCATCCCGCACGCCGCCGAGCGACATGCGGACGAACTTGCGGCCCGTGGCCTTGGCGATCGACATCCCGAGCGACGTCTTGCCCACGCCCGGAGGCCCCACGAAGCACAGGATCGATCCCTTCGGATTCTTCACCAGCCGCCGCACGGCCAGGAATTCGAGGATGCGCTCTTTGATCTTTTCGAGACCGTAGTGGTCGGCTTCGAGCACCTGCTCGGCGTACTTGAGGTCGCGGATCTCCTTGGACTTCTTCTTCCACGGCACCGCCAGCAGCCAGTCGAGATAGTTCCGCGACACCGTCGATTCGGCGGACATCGGCGGCATGTTCTCCAGCCGCTTCAGCTCGGCCATGGCCTTTTCGAGCGCGTCCTTGGTCATGCCGGCGGTTTCGATCCGCTTCTTCAGCTCGTCGATTTCGCTCTTTTCGCCGCGCCCCAGCTCCTTCTGGATGGCCTTGATCTTCTCGTTGAGGTAGTATTCCTTCTGCGCCTTCTCCATCTGGCGCTTGACCCGGCCCTGGATCGTGCGGTCGACGTTCAGCTTTTCGATCTCGATATCCAGCATCTCGGCGACGCGCGTCAGCCGGTCGATGGGGTCGAAAATCTCGAGAATCTCCTGCCGTTCCTCGATGGTGAGCTGCAGGTTGGCCCCAACGGTGTCCGCGAGCTTGCCCGCGTCGTCCACGCGGATCGCCGCGATCATGGTCTCGTAGTTGAGGTTCTGGCTCAGCTTGACGTACTGCTCGAACAGGCTCGTCACGCGGCTGATCAGCGCGTCGAGCTGCGGGCCCGGCTCCACCTTGTAGGCGGCCGTCTTCACTACGGCGCGGAAGAAGCCCTCGTCATCGGTGACCGAAACCACCTTGGCCCGCTCCACGCCCTCGACCAGGACCTTGATGTTCCCGTCCGGCAGCTTCAGGCTCTGGACGATGTTGACGATCGTGCCTACGCTATAGATTTCATTAGGCTTGGGCTCGTCGATCGAGGCGTCGTGCTGCGTGGCCAGGAAGATCTTCTTGTCCGCGGCCATCGCCTCTTCGAGGGCCCGTACGCTCGATTCGCGCCCTACTACGAACGGGGTCATCATGTACGGGAAGATGACCACGTCCCGAATCGGCATCATCGGCAGGCGTTTTGTATCGGATTTTTCCTTTGAAGTAAGCATCGTTCTCCCCAGGGAATGATCCCTGGTCCCGGAGTGGGAACAGGCCCGTTGGGGCCGGACATGTCCGGCCCGCGAAGATTCCTGGCGGTCCGGCTATCCGGCCTTTTCTAATATTGTAAGGCTGATTTTTTGTGCCAGCACCATCTCTTTGGTGACTTGGAACTCCCGGACTTTCTTATACGACGGCAGATAATACATCAGGTCCAGCATCAGGTCTTCCAGAATCATGCGCAGCCCGCGGGCCCCCACCTTGCGCTCCATCGCCAGGTCGGCGATCGCTTCGAGCGCATCGTCGCTGAACTTCAGGCGCACGTTCTCGAATTCGAAGAGCTTCTGATACTGTTTGACAATCGCGTTCTTGGGCCGCGTCAGGATCTGGATCAGCGCCGAGCGGTCCAGATCCTCCAGCACCGCCGTCACGGGCAGGCGCCCGATGAACTCCGGGATAAACCCGAACTTGATCAGGTCGATCGGCTGCACCTGCGAGAGCAGGTCGATATCGCGCCGCCCGCTGATGCCCGCCACCTTCGACGGGACCGGCGCCGCGCCGCCCTGCCCCTCTTCCTGCAGGAAGCCCATCGACTTTTTGCCGGTGCGCCGCGCGATCACCTTCTCCAGTCCCACGAACGCTCCGCCGCAGATGAACAGGATATTCGTGGTATCGACCGGCGTAAACTCCTGGTGCGGGTGCTTGCGTCCGCCCTGCGGCGGCACATTGGCCACCGTGCCCTCCAGGATCTTAAGCAGCGCCTGCTGCACGCCTTCGCCGGAGACGTCGCGCGTAATCGAGGGGTTCTCGTCCTTGCGGCAGATCTTGTCGATCTCGTCGATGTAGATGATCCCCTGCTGGCACTTCTGCACGTCGCCATCGGCGGCCTGCAGCAGCTTGAGGATGATGTTCTCCACATCCTCGCCCACGTAGCCGGCTTCGGTCAGCGTGGTGGCGTCGACGATCGCAAACGGCACATCCAGGATCTTCGCCAGCGTTTGCGCCATCAGGGTCTTGCCGGTGCCGGTCGGGCCGATCAGCAGAATGTTGGCCTTCTGCAGCTCGACCTCGGTGTTCCGCATGCGGTTCATGTGGATCCGCTTGCAGTGGTTGTACACCGCCACGGCCAGCTTCTTTTTGGTGGCTTCCTGCCCGATCACGTATTGATCCAGAAACTCCTTGACTTCCAAGGGCTTCGGAATCTTATTCGGGGTTCCGGACGGGGCTTCGACCTTGTCGTCCTCAAGAATGGAGTTACAAACCGCGATGCACTCGTCGCAAATATACGCGCGAGGGTAGTCGCTGGGGGACGAGATGAGCTTTCCGACTACGTCCTGGCTCTTGTGGCAAAACGAGCATCGCAAAGCATCATCGGATCCGGCACGCTTCACGCAATTTTCTCCTCTTCCGCCTCGGGCTCCGTCCGGGATGTCCGAGGATCCCGTTTGCCGCCGGGATAGGGACCATCAGTCGATTTCGTTCCTATTATCACCTGAACTGAGTTCCTAAGCAATGTGCCCGCAACTTTGTTGGCCGGGGCACGGTACTTGTTCTTTCAATGGGCTGCCGCCTGCCTCCGGGATCTCCCGGCATAGGCGGCTCATAACCTTGGTTATCCGGCACACGGGGAAGCGACCGGGCATGTCTGTTTTTTGTGTGGTTTACGCCGTCTTGCGGGCGTGCTCGAACAGGAAATTCAGCGTTTTCTCCGTCTGGATGTGGTTGGCGATACGGCCCAGCGTTCCGTCTTTCTCAAAACGCATGTGCGCCGCCGCTACCGGCTCGCGATTCTGCCGCGCGATCTTCTCGACCTCGCGGTCCACCTCGTCGCGCGTCGCGTGGATGGCTTCGCGCTCGGCAATCCGGGAAAGCAGCATCGAGGCCTTCACCTCGCGCAGCGCCTTGTCGCGCTGCGTCTCTCGCACCTTCTGCCAGTCGAGCTTCAGCCCGCGCGGGTCCACGCCCTCGGCCACCATGGCCCGGACGCTTTGCTCCATGCGGCTTTCGATCTGCCGCTCGATGAACACCTCCGGCACCGGAAACTCGTGCGCATCGACCAGCTTGTCGATAATCTTTTCCTTCGCTTCGGTCTGCGCGGCGTGCTGCCGCTGCGCGAACAGCCCCTTGCGGATGGCCTCCCGCACCTCGCCGATATCCCGGTAGTCGCCCAGATCCTGCGCGAATTCGTCGTTCGCCTCCGGCAGCTCCTTCCGGCGCACGCCCTTCACCGTGGCGTGGAAGCGGACGGTCTTGCCCGCCAGGCGCTTGGCGCCGTAATCTTCCGGGTAGGAGACCTCGAATTCCTTTTCGTCGCCCGGCGAGAGGCCGCGCAGGTTTTCGCTGAACGCCTCGAAGGTGTCCGTGCCGCCGATCTCGAGCACCATCTCATCCTGCTTGACCGGCTCGCCTTCCACGCCCGCGATGCTCTCCAGCGCCACCACCGCGAAATCGCCGTTTTCGAGCGGCCGCGGATCCACGTTCACGTACTGCGCCTTCTGCTCGCGGATCTCGTTGAGCCGCTTCTCGACATCCTCATCGGTCACTTCGGGCTCATGGTACGGCACTTCGACGCCGCGGTATTCGCCCAGCTCGATTTGCGGGAAGACTTCGAATTCCGCCTTGAAGCGCAGCGGCTCGCCTTCGTGGAAATGGAGGTCCTTGACGTCCGGCCGCCCCACCACATTAAGGTTCTCCGCCTCGATCTGCTTCTGCAGATACTTGGGAATGAGATTTTCGACCACCTGCTGGCGGATATCGCCGGCGAACTGCCGCCGAATCAGCGAAACCGGCGCCTTGCCCGGACGGAAGCCCGGCAGCTTGGCCCGCTTCTGGACGTCCGCCGTGACGCGGCTGGCCTCGTTCTCCACTTCCTCCGCAGGTATGGCAATCTCCAGCGAGTGCCGGCAACCTTCGATTAAAGCCAAATGGAATTTACCTCGGGAAAGAAAATCTGATTGGGTGTAAATTTAATAATAGCATGGAAGGGCGGGAGCCGTCCCGCCGCCGCCGCTGCCGCGACCCGATCTCCGATCCCGCATGCACTTCGATCTCACCTACGCCCTGCTCCAGGTGCTGCTCCTGTGGGTGCTCACCGCCCCGCACGAGTTCGCCCACGCCTGGGTCGCCACGCGCCTCGGCGACGATACCCCGCGCCTCGAGGGCCGCGTCACCCTCAACCCCCTGGCCCACGTCGACTGGCTCGGCACCGCGATTCTGCCGTTCGTGACTTCCCTGGTGGGCGCCGGCTTCCTCGGCTGGGGACGGCCGGTGCGCACCCAGACCGCGAAACTCCGCGGCGGGCTGAACGGCCTGGCGCTGGTCGCGCTCGCCGGACCGGCGAGCAATATCGTCATGGCCGTGGTTCTGGCCGGAATCGCCATGGCGCTTGCACATCCGGCGCCGGCGGCGGCAGAATTCCTGGCGGACGGGGTGCGGTTGAGCCTTTATCTCGCCATTTTCAATTTGCTCCCCGTGCCGCCGCTCGACGGCTCGAAGCTCCTGCTCGCCGCGCGCATCCCCATGGCCGTCTACGCCGAACTGGCGCGCTTCGGCTTCATGCTCCTGATCGTGGCCGTGGCTTACACCAACATCGGCCACTGGATGAGCGATTGGAGCTACCTCGGCGCCCGGGCGATCTTCGGGATGCTGCGTTGACTTCAAAAACGCAATCCCGCGCCCACGAACGGCCCGCGCAGCCGCATCGAACCGAACGCGGGCGAGACCGCCACGTGCAGGTTGAACGTGCGGTATCCGGCCGTGAGGTCCAAGTGTTTCGAGGGATTGACGCGCACGCCGGCGTCGCTGCCCACGAAATAGCCGTAGCCGGGAACGTTCATCCCCGCGGCCTGGCCGTAAACATCGAGCCAGCGGCGCGGCTGAATATCCAGCGCGAGACCGGCCGCCGGGATTCCGACGGCCAGCTTTTCCGTCTGCCGGTAGGGCGTCGCCAGGTCCGGCGCGGCGAGGCTTTCGTTCAGCAGAAAACCATCGCCTTCGAGCATCGGACCGAGGCGAACGTTGTGGCCGAGGTGGAGGAACTGCCACGCCCAACCGAGCTGAAGCTGCCGGATCTGCAAGTCGGACACCACGCGCGTGCCCACCGTATAGGGCGCGCCGCGGAACACGATCGTGCGTCTGACGGTTTGATCTCCGGTGTATTCGATCGGCGTGTAGTCGAAGCGGACACGCTGCGTTCCATGCTGCCACACCAATCCGCCCAGCGGAAAGTTGGTGTCCGGCATGCCGAGGTCGCGGCGCAGGTCGATATCGGTGCCGAAACCCGCGGCCTCGACCCGCACGGTGCCCGCCATCTGGGGCATCCAGTAGCGGCCAAGAAGATCGAGGGAGCCGGCGGAATCGGAGTCCTGGGCTGCGAGTAGCAGCGGAAAGAAAAAGATAAAAACGAAGGAAGCGCTTTTCACCCGATGGGCGCCAGCACTCTCTCTGCCATCGCGTACTTCAACTCGCCAATCCCCTGCCCCGTGGCGCTCGAAATCTCGAAGAACGGCAGCCCGCGCGCGTCAGCCGCCGCGCGCAGCCCCGCCACCCGCTCCGGGTCCTGCGCCGCGTCCATCTTGGTCGCGACCACGATCATCGGCTTCGCCGCCAGCTCCTCGCTGAAGCTCGCCAGCTCGCCGAGCACGATTTCGAAATCCTGGACCGGGTCCCGCCCGCTCATCTCCGAGACATCCACCAAGTGCGCCAGCAGGCGTGTCCGCTCGATGTGCCGCAGAAACTGGATACCCAGCCCGGCGCCCAGGTGCGCGCCCTCGATCAGCCCCGGAATGTCCGCCACCACGTAGGTGCGGTAGCCCTCGACCTGCACCACGCCCAGATTCGGCTCGAGCGTGGTGAAGGGATAATCCGCAATCTTCGGCCGCGCCGCGGAAATGCGCGAGATCAGCGTCGATTTGCCGGCATTCGGAAACCCGACCAGCCCGACATCGGCCAGCAGCTTCAGCTCGAGGCGCAGGCGCTTTTCCTCGCCCGGCCGCCCCGGCTCGTGCTCGGTCGGCGCCTGGTGCGTCGAGGTGGCGAAGCGCGCGTTGCCGCGTCCGCCGCGCCCGCCGCGCGCCGCCACAAAGCGCTGCCCCGGCTCGGTGAAATCGAACAGCCGCTCGCCGGTCGCTTCGTCGTACACCACGGTCCCCACCGGCACCGGCACTTCGATCGACTTGCCGTCGGCGCCCGTCTTGTTGCTGCCTTCGCCGTGCCGGCCGCGCTCGGCCCTGTGCTCCGGGTTGTAGCTGAATTGGAGGAGG
>DATGMB010000231.1:0-7260 GCA_035293845.1 Bryobacteraceae bacterium | reverse complement strand
CACCGCCCAGGTCGAAATGCGAGGCCAGATCGAAATCCAGTCCGATGCCGAAGTGTCCCGCGCCGTCGAGCGGTTCGCTGCCGAAGGTGGGACCCACAAACACGAAGCCGGAACTCAGGGACTGGGCCCGCAGCGTCTGGGTGCCCGGCCCGGCCAACAGCAGCAAAGCTGCCGGAAGAATCGCGCATGTAAGCAAGGAGGTTGTAGTCATATCTTCAGTTAGTAGGTTGAATGTCCCCGGCAAGCTACGGAGATAGCTGCAAGGGAGACTGGCTGTAGCAATCGGAAGCCCAAATCACACTAATTGTGATTCGCAATCACTTAACAAGCTTCGCGCCTGCGGCTGCGGAATTTAGGCGGGTCTTACCGGGTAAATCTGTCCGTGACGGACACTATCGCGAGATCGTGTCCATCGCGTGTGACGATGATTTGGTGGCGTGCCGGCCATGCCGACATTTCGTCTGCCGACTTCGCCGGGCTTCATCGCAGCACGGTAGCTGCGGTCGCGACCTGATCCGCGGCTCCACGGATCACGATGGCGCCGGCCCGCTGACAGAAGAGGATGCGATGAACTCCGGTCGTCTGGCGCACCCGCTCCACAGCGCTCTGAAAATCCTCGCTCTTCCAGTTTGGCCGGAAGAACGTCCGCACCGCTTCGCCGTCGGGCGCCGGCCCCAGATATTCATCTCCGGCGCCTTCCGGAACTCGCCGATCCAGTTCGTGCATCAGCCAGTCCGTGAGCGCAACCTGGGCATCGGACCCGCGCACCGCGATGGCCGGTCCGGTGGTCAGCGCCGCCGCGCGCTGCGCGTACGCGGTCGACCGCATCGCATTGATGATCTCCTGGATCTCGACGGGAGTATGGGCCCTCAGCCGGATGGTAGATCCGGATCGCCGTGGCGCGCCTTTCGGGGTGGGGTTGCTGGCTATCCGGGTAGGTGTACTGGCTCGTTTTGCGCAGCGCGGAGCCAGAGGCGGGCCGCATCGATTTCGCGCATCAGCCAGCGCGTGCAGGTGCTCTGTGCTTAACTATTCTTGGGATCGGGGTTGCCCCCGGAATTGGCGTAGAGCCAAGCCCAGGCGCCCGGAGGCAAGATGGCGTCCCCAGGGGGATTCGAACCCCCGTTACCGCCGTGAAAGGGCGATGTCCTAGGCCGGGCTAGACGATGGGGACTGAAGCAGCCGGGTGCGGGCGAACTCTTCTACTGTAACACGAGAACCCGCCCCAAAGTCAGCCGTTTACAACCGTCCGCCGGGCCGGAACGGCCCCTATCCGCAAGGTCCGCCGATCGCGTAAGCTGAAACCAGATGTTCCGGCCCAACCCGCACCTCGATGCCGCCATCAACCGGTCGATTGTCCGCTCCGAGATCGATGGTGGCGTGCATTTGGGAGACGTGCCGCCCGGCACGGTGCTGGAGGTCGAGACCGAAAACCGCTCCTACACCATCCGCTATCAGGGCCGCGGCCGGGCGCTGATTTCCGGCCATCCGGTCTTCTGCCCCGAGCCGACGCTCATCACGATTCACGGCTCCACGTGGGGCGGTTCCATGATCAAGACCGGCTACATCGGCCGCGGCATGCGCCTCGAGTTCGCGCGGTCCTCCGCGGATCCGGTCACGACATCCGTCATCCGCGACGTGCGCGCGGCATCCTGAAGCGCCTACTTCACGCCGGACATCAACCGCACCGTCGGCTTCACCAGCACCGCCAGCACCGCCGCCGCGATCAGCGAAAACAGAGCCACCGAGCCGAACAGCGTCGGCAGCGGCATAGAACTGTACAGCGACGCCGCCTTGCCCGCCAGCCAGTTGCCGATGCTGATTGAAAGAAACCAGATGCCCATCATGAAGCCCGCCGCGCGGTCCGGCGCAAGCTTGGTTGTAGCGCTGAGGCCTACCGGGCTCAGGCTGAGCTCGCCCAGCGTCTGCAGGAAATAGGTGCCGATCAACCACCAGATTGCGACCTGCGTGCCGCCCTGCGCCAGCTTCGCGGCGGGCACCAGAACGGCGAATGCCGTGCCGGCAAACAGCAGTCCAAAGGCGAATTTCGCCGGGCTCGAGGGCTCGCGCTTGCGGCGGCCCAGGGCCATCCACAGCCAGGCGAATACCGGCGCCAGCGTCACCACGAAAATCGGCTGCACGAATTGGAACCAGCCCGCCGGGAACTGCCAGCCCATGACATAGCGGTTGGTATTGCGCTCGGCGAACAGGTTGAGCGAAGAGCCCGCCTGTTCGAACGATGCCCAGAACAGAGCCGATGCGATGAACAGAACCAGCACCGCAGCCGAGCGTTTGCGCTCCTCCGCCGTCCACTCGCGCCCGCCGATCAGCCACCAGAAGACCACCGCCGTGATGCCGATCAGGAGCCAGCCGAGCGCATCGGAAATGCCGGTCACCGAGACCAGGCCCGCGGCGGCCAGCGCGCCCACCAGCGCGAACACGCCGAGTCCACCCCAAACGGCGCGCACCGCATTCCGCCTCTGCCGCGCGTCGCGCGCCGGATCGCCGGTGGTCGCCGGATACAGGCCCGCCTCTCCCAGGTGCTTGTAGCCGAGCACATACTGCACCAGGCCGAGCAGCATGCCAGCGCCCGCCACCGCGAAACCCATCCGCCATCCGAAGCGGTCCGCCACCGAGGCGCAGACAATCGGCGAAATCAGCGCGCCCAGGTTGATCCCCATGTAGAAGATGGAAAAGCCCGAATCGCGGCGCCCGTCAGTCCGGGGGTAAAGCTGGCCGACGATCGTGCTCACGTTGCCCTTCAGCATGCCAGTCCCGATCATCAGCAGCACCAGCGCGAAATAGAAGAAGCCGACCGAGGGAATCACCAGGCAGAACTCGCCCGCCGCGATACACACGCCCCCGATCAGCACCGCGCGCCGTTGGCCGGTGATACGGTCAGCCACCCATCCGCCACCGAGACACATCAGGTAGACCATCGCGGCGTACAGCCCGTATACGGAACCGGCCGTGGCATCGCTGAAGCCGAGGCCGCCGTGCGCGACCTGATCCGTCAGATACAGAATGAGGATCGCGCGCATGCCGTAGTAGCTGAAGCGCTCCCACATCTCCGTGAAGAAGAGGGTGGCGAGACCTCGCGGGTGGCCAAAGAAGCTGCGGTCGCTGTCCATCGTGATGAAAATCCGGCACGGCCAGCGTAGCACGGGCGGGCTGGGGATTGAATGGCCGGGACGGTCGTTCGGGCGCCGGACGTGTACCGGACGCCTATGAAATTTAGACGGCCGGGGCGGAGACCGAGTTTCCGGGCGTCAGACCGGCCGCACGACCGGCGCCGTCCGCTCGTGTTCCGCGCGTTCTTCGTCCATCATCCGCCCGAGCGTATCCTGGCACGCCACGCAATACCGCGCCCAGCAGACCGCGCGCAGGCGTTTGGCCGGGATGGGCTGCTCGCAGGCCAGGCAGATGCCGTAATCGCCCGACGCAAGGCGGTCGAGCGCCTCCTCGATCAGGCGCAACTGCGCGTAATCCAGGCTATTCAGCCGCAGCGAGATGAACTCGTCGTGGGAAATCTGCGCCTGGTCGTCTTCCGCCACACGGCCGAGGCCTGCCATGGTATCGAACTTCGCGCCGAGGCTGGCGAGCAATTCGGCACGCTTCTCCTCGAGCATCCGGCGATAGAGGTCCTGGTTGTCCGCTTCCGATCTCTGCATATTCCCTCCGTTCCGGTGCAAAATAAACTCAGGAAAAGTACCAGACTTCCGCAGCAAAGGCAAGATATAAAAAGTAAACCCGGCACGCCGAGCGGGACTTGGAGCACAGAAGCTGCCGTCGCCGCCCGCGGTCGAAAACCCACCGCGACGACCGCGGCCCCCGGCCTACATCGGCGGCAGCATGACGACCGAAAGATCCGAAAGGACCTTCAACTCTTCGGGCGTAAACTGGCTTCGCAACTCTTCGCTGTTCAGCAGCTGACGGCGCTGCGCGTCCGGCATCGTCTCGAGCCGCCGCAGCGTCATTGCAATCGGCCGCCGCCGCTCCGGGTCCATCTGGTTCAGGGTCCGCATCGCCTGCAGGAACGCCTCCTGTTTTTCCCGCGGCAGGGCTGCAAACCGGTCGCCGCGCTTGAGTTGTGCCTGCTGCTCCTCCGGCGTCATCCGGTCGAACCGGTCGAGGGCTTTGCGGAATTGCTCCTGCATGGCCGGAGGCAGCTTTTCGAGCGCCTGCTCGCGCTGCTCGGGCGTCATGCGATAGAGCCGGCTCACCGGGTTGGCTGGATTGCTGAGCGGCGGACCCGGCCGGACTGACGGCTTGGGCGCTCCCGCATTCCGCGGAGCGCCGCCACCATCTCGCGGCGGGTTGGCGGGCCGCGCGGCCGGCGGTTTCGGCGCCGGCGCCGGCTTCGGGTTCTTCTGCGCCGCGGCGGAGATTCCCACCGACGCCAGCAACAGCATCCCCAGTTGAAATGCGCGAATCATGGTTGTCTCTGCCGGGGCTCTATCCGCCGGGCTACATTCGCGGGTCGCCGGGATCGGAATGCATCATGCGGCTGAATTCCTGCATGGCCTGGATCTGCTGCAGGGCGGTGGCTGCCTGGTCCGGCGGCAGCGCCTCCACCTGCGCCGATTCGGGCGGGTGCACCGCAGGCGCCCGGTTCGGATATTCCAGCCAGATGCCGGTCGCGATCAGCAGACCGGCCGCCGCGGCCGCGGGCACGAGGCGCCCGGCCAGGATCGTGCGCAGCGGACGCATCAGCCTCTCCAGCCAGCCGGATTCCCGCTCGATCCGCTCATAAAGCCGGCGGTCGAACCCTGCCGAAACCTCCGGCGCTTCCCAGGCATCCAGCGCCTCCCAGACCGCGAATTGCGCCGCCGCGTACTCGCGGCAGGCGGGGCAGCCGGCCATGTGTTGTTCGAGCACCGCGGCGCGTTCAGCGTCCAGGTTCCGCGAAGCGTGCGCCAGTAAGAGATCCACGTTCTCCGGATTTTGGCTTGGACACTTCATCTCTTCTCCCCTAGGCCATATGGGCCAGCCGGGCGCGCAGCGTCTCGTACGCCCGGAATAGCAAAGACTTTACCGCAGATTCCGAACAATTCAGCACTTTCGCGATCTGCGTGTATTCCATCTCCTGGTATTTGTGCATCAGCACGGCTGCCCGCTGTTTTTCCGGCAGCATGGCGATGGCCTTTCGGACCTCTTCCATTTTCGCCTGATACACCATATGCTGTTCCACCGAGGGGCGGCCATCCGGCACTTGCCGTACCGGCTGATCCGAAGAATCGTCGTCCAGCCGCTCCTGCTGCCGCTCGTGCCGTCCGTCCCGCAGCGCATTCAGCGCCAGGTGGGTCGCAATACGAAACAACCAGGTGGTGAATTTCGCGGTCGGCTCGTACGTCCCGCGCGACCGGTATACGCGTAGGAACACCTCCTGCGCCAGTTCCTCGGCAACCGCCTGGTTCTGGACCATCCGGTAGAGAAAATGCACCACGGGCGAGCGATGCTTTTCGAGCAGCATGGCAAAACTCGCGCCATCGCCCTCTTTGACCCGAAGCATCAGCTCGGCGTCGTAATCCAGAGCCACGGAGGCTCCCGCCATATCCTTGTTAACCCGTTGCTCCATCCGAGGTTGCGATCCGCCGTGAAAAAAAAGGCCGCGCTATTCCCCCTTTAACGAACGTTCCATCAAGCGTTGGATCGCCTCGCGCGGTGATACCCCGAAGTGTAGCATCTGAAACATCTGCCCGGAGATGGGCATTTCGACGGAATATCGCCGCGCCAGGTCGACCGCCGCGCTCGTAGTTTTGATCCCCTCGGCGACCATCTGCATGGAGCCGACGATCTCCTCGAGTTTCCGCCCCCGAGCCAGTTCTACCCCCACCGAACGGTTCCGGCTCAACTCCCCGGTGCACGTCAGCACGAGGTCCCCGAGACCGGCTAAGCCGGCCAGTGTCAAGGGCTTACCGCCCATCGCGACGGCCAGGCGGGTGATCTCCGCAAGGCCCCGCGTGATGAGCGCGGCCGTGGCGTTGTGTCCCAAGCCCATGCCGTGCAGCACTCCGGCGCCGATCGCGACCACGTTCTTGATCGCCCCGCCGATTTCCACCCCCACCGGGTCCGCGCTCGTGTACAGCCGGAACGTAGGACCGGAAAACGCGGCCTGCACCGCCGCCGCCGCGGACGGATCCGCGGATGCTGCAACCAGCGCGGTCGGATCCCCCCGCGCCACTTCCCGCGCAAAGGTCGGGCCCGAAATCACGGCCACGCGCGCCGCAAAGCGCGCCGCCAGCACCTCGCGAATGACCTCCGAGACCCGCAGCAGCGTCCCGTTCTCCAGACCTTTGGTGGCGCTCACGAAGAGCATCGACCCATCGAGCAGCGGGAGCATCCGCTGGTACATCTCGCGCACCAGGTGCGAGGGCATCACGCTGAGAACGATCGCGGCGGAATCGAGCGCGGCTTCGAGATCGGCCGTGATCTCCACGTTGGCCGGAATCCGGAATCCGGGCAGGTAAGTGTCATTTTCGCGGGAAGCGCACATGCGCGCTGCCAGGTCCGGCCCGTGGACCCACATCCGCACCCGCGGAAAGCGCGGGGCTAAGACCACACTCAGCGCCGTGCCCCAACTCCCTGCGCCGATAATCGCCAGCGTGCTGTTCAACGCTTGGGCGCTCCCAGCGAAAAGACGCTCTCGGTGCCGGCCCGCAGCCTCGCCAGGTTGCTCTTGTGTTTGTAGATGATGAACGCTCCGCCAAGGACCGAAGCCGCCACGACCGGCCACGGCGCCTGCTGGATCAGCCAGACCGCCAGCGGGAACACCGCCGCCCCGACGATCGATCCCATCGAGATGTGGCGCGTCCACGCCACCACCGCCACGAACACCACGACGATCGCCGCCACCGCCAGCGGCGCCAGGCACAGGAACGCGCCCAGAAAGCTCGCCACGGCCTTGCCGCCGCGGAATTTCAGAAATGCCGGGTACGCATGCCCGGCCATTACCGCCAACGCCGCCGCGCTCATCCAGACGGGGCTCCCTTCCGTAATCCGCCCCGCGATCCAGACCGCGAGAAATCCCTTGCCGGTATCGAGCGCCAGGGTGACCAGACCCGCCGCGCGGCTGGTCGTCCGCCAGACATTGGTGGCGCCGATATTGCCGCTGCCGGACGCCCGCACGTCCGCCCCGGTGGTCAGGCGGACCAGCAGGTAACCGAACGGGATCGCGCCGAGCAGGTACGCGATCGGCAAAACAGAAAGCGCGATCATTGTTAGGAAGGGCTCCGAAGCTAGTTTACACGAGGCTCGCGC
>DATGMB010000230.1:0-5400 GCA_035293845.1 Bryobacteraceae bacterium | reverse complement strand
GGCGATTGGCGCACGCGCCTCCACCGCGCCCTGATGGAGCTCAACCTCCCGTTCACCGCCGATGCCGTCGAGCGCTCCCGCATCGTCGAGACCGCCGGCGAGCTTCAGTTCACCGCCTCCGCCGCCGACAAGCTTTCGCTCCGCGCGGAGGACATCCAGAAGGCTCTGCAACACCTCAACGCTCGCCCGCTTCGCATCAAGGTGACGGTCGGCGACACCGGCCCGGCCGCGACGCCCATTGCCGCGGTCCCCAAGGACGACGACGAAGTCACCACCCGCGCCCTCGCCAACCCCGAGGTGCAGCGCTTCCGCGAAGTCTTCGGCGGCGAAATCCGTAAAGTTCGCAATCTCAAGGAGTAGCTACGTGAAACTTCCCGGCAACATGCAGCAGATGATGCAACAGGCGCAGCGCATGCAGGAGAAGCTGCAGCAGGAGATCGCGCAGATCAAGGTCGAAGCCACCGCCGGCGGCGGCATGGTCACGGTCACGATGGACGGACAGAAGAACCTGCTCACCTGCAAAATCGATCCCGAAGTCGCGGGCGATGTCGAGATGCTGCAGGACCTCATCGTGGCCGCCGCCAGCGAGGCTGTGAAAAAGGTCGACGACGAGATCAAACAGAAGATGGGCGGCATGCTCGGCGGCATGGGCCTGCCCCCCGGCCTGTTCTAGACGCCATGCCCGATTTCGCCGAGCCGCTCGCCCGGCTCATTACGGAGTTTAAGCGACTTCCCGGCATCGGCCAGAAGTCCGCGCAGCGCATCGCATTCCACGTCTTGCGCGCCAACCGCGAGGACGCCGAGCGCCTCGCGCAGGCCGTGCTCGACGTGAAGGACAAACTCGGCCTCTGCGCGGTCTGCAACAACATCAGCGACGGCGAAATCTGCCAGTATTGCAGCGACCCGCGCCGCGATCCCCACACCGTCTGCGTGGTCGAGGAGCCGCACAACATCGTCGGCATCGAGACCACGCGGCAATACGACGGCCGCTACCACGTCCTCCACGGCGCGCTGTCGCCGCTACGCGGCATCGGTCCGGAGTCGCTGAAGATCAAGGGACTGGTCGAGCGCATTGGTCAGGGCGAGATCCGCGAGGTGATCGTCGCGACGAACCCGACCGTCGAGGGCGAAGCCACCGCCGTCTATCTCGCCCGGCTGCTGAAGCCGCTCGGGGTGAAGGTGACGCGCATCGCCATGGGCATCCCGGTCGGCAGCGACCTCGAATTCGCCGACGAGGTCACCATGTCGAAGTCCCTCGAAGGCCGCCGTGAGATGTGATATACCTCTGCGAGAGGCTTCCGCGTGCTGCGCACCCTCCCTGTTGCCCGTCTTCCTCGCTTCCGCTGCCCGGGCCACGGCAGCAAATGGTCGATCTCCGCGACGACGTGGAGCTGGAATCAGTACCGAAGTAGCAGCGGCGACACCGAAACTATACGCCTGTTAGCTTGCGCCTTCGACGGCGGAGGCGCGTCCAAAGTCCAGCTGTCGGGCCAGCGGCCACGAGCGCCATTGCAGCATTCCATTGGATGAAGAAGGACCTCGATTCCTGAAGAATCGCGGGCCCGACCGAGTTGTCCCACAGCTCAGCCGCGCCGAACCACACGGCATAGATGGTACAACGGCTCCTTGTCCATGACTTCGGCGACGACAAACGGGACAGGGGTCATGCGGCGTCCGATTTTGCATCCGCCGGCGGCAATCCGCCCCAAATCAGGACATCCGGGCACAAATCCGCCCCATTCGGCCACACTACCGTTCCACCCTCTACCCGCATCTCTCGAAACAGAACCGGATCCTTGCGAATCGGATCAAACACGGCTCCGGTTAGTAGCGGGCGGAGGTCCCTTACGATCGTACGTCCGTCCGTCAGGATCAAATGCACGCGGAACTCGTCTAGCGGCTCAGCCTCACGGATGCGAACCAATTTCATTCCCGTTCCTCAATCCAGCGGGGCGATGGAGACTACTGACTTCCCCCCACGCGCCCGCTCCCAATCCGATCTTAGCTCCTCCCGATGAAGCGCCGCCCATTCCAGCACCAAGGCCAACGCGCGTCGCGGAAGTTCACCTCGCAGCACCGCGAGCGTCTCAATTTCGATGAGTGCCTCGTACTCGCCATATTCGGCATGGAAGTGGGCTGGGTTGTGATCGTTGAAGTACATTCGGATCACATTCCGAAGAATCGGCTGATCTCTGGCATTTGCCCGCTATTTGGGTACCGCCCCCTCCACAAATCTCTCCAGATCCTTGTGGTATTTCGCCGCGGCGGTCTGGTCGATGTACACCATGTGGCCGGATTCGTAATACCCGGTCATGATGTTGTGCTTCTTCACCTCGTCCGACACCTTCAGATGCGCGATCGTCCACTCCACCGGGTAGAACGGGCACGCGAAATCGTAGTACCCCATGCCGACGAACAGCTTCATGTGCGGATTCTTGGCAAATCCGTCCTCCAGGTTCACCACCGTGTTATATTCGCCCGACCATGGCGGAGCATTCCCGGAAACGTAGTACAAGTTATCGTTCTTGTAATTGAGGTCGTTCCGCACATAAGCCTCGAAGGCGGTCAGGAAGCAGTCCTCGATATTGGCGTTGCTGTAATCGAAGCTCGTCTGGTTGGAGCCGCCGTCGATCTGATACCCCGCGAACCGCGAATCGAGCCGCGAGGTCATCAGGTGCTGATCGCGCAGCAGCTCTGTGCTGAACGGTCCCAGCGGCACCCGCAGGTCCAGGCTGTTCACGAACGGCTTCGGCAGCCCCGTATAACGCGAGAAATCCGTCAACACCTTCTCCCGCTGCGTCTGCGTGGACCGCGCCCCGTCGAACAAGTACTCGAGATACTCGCCGGAGGCGAAATCCCGCGCCCGCTGTGCGATCTGATCGACCGAAAGCTTCTGCAGATCCGGCGGCAGCTTTTTATGGTAGTGGGCCGTCATGATCTCGGTCGGTAGCGTCTGCAACTGGCGCTGCTCGCCCGCGCTGGCATTCGAGTCGATGACCGCCGAAAGCAGCATCACGCCGTTGATCGGAATATCGTGGTCCGTCAGATAGCCGGCGAGACCGGCCGCGCGCGTCGTCCCGTAGCTCTCGCCGCCCACCAGCAGCGGCGAGCCCCACAGGTTGTACTGGTTCAGGAAGCTGCGGATGAATTCGCCGAACGCCGCGAGATCGTTGTCCACGCCGCCGAAATCCGCCCCGTACGCCGGCTTGTCCGGCCGGCTGAAACCGGTTCCCATGGCGTCGATGAACACCAGATCGCCGGTATCGAGCAGGCAGTTCGGATTGTCGACGTACGTGTACGGGGGAGGCGTGGCCAGCCCGTTCGGCTGCATTTTGACCATCTTGGGGCCGAACGCTCCCATGTGGAGCCAGATGGTTGCTGCGCCCGGTCCGCCGTTGAACAGGAACCACACGGGACGCTTCGACTTGTCCGTCACACCGTTCTTCGAGTAATAGACGTAGAACAGGTGGCCGTAAGTCACGCCCGTGGTCGCATGCTTGATCGGCATAAACCCGACGTGCGCCGTGTACTGGATGGTCTGCCCGTGCAGCGTGATCTGGTGCTCCGTGGTGATCGGCTGCTCGGGATACCGGATGGGCTGCATCTCCTCGGCGCCGTAATTAAACCGGTAAAATCCGTTGGTCGCCGCGCTGGGCCCGCGCCCCTGTCCGAACGCCGCCGCGCTCATCATCAGAACGATGCCAACCGTGATCGAGAATCTCATCGCATTGCTCCTTGTGCGCCTGTCCGCATGATTACGGCTTTGTCGCCTGCTCCACGAACTCCGCCAGCCCGCTTTGCAATTTGCCCAGCGCCTTGCCGTCGAGATACGGCATCTGCCCCGCCTCCAGGTGCGTGACCGTGATGTTTTTCGCCCGCACCTCCGGTGCGACGTTCAGGTGCGCCAGCGTGTATTCGGTGGCATAGAACGGCGCGTTCAGGTCGAAGTAATTCACGCTCACGAACAGCCTCAGCCGCGGATTGCGCGCGAATGCCGACGCCAGGCTCGCGTCGTCATTTCCGGTCGACGTAAACGGCCCGATGCCGCCGCTGTTCAAATAATAGATGCCGTCCGCGTTGGCGGTGAACGCCAGCTCGTGCCGGAGATACGCATCGTAAGCCGTCAGGAAGCCGGCGGATATCCGGCTCAGGTTGAAGTCGACCGGCGGTGCGGGCGGCGCGAAGCCGAATCCGCCGCGGCCGCCGCGCCCGCCGCCCGAAGGCGGCGGCTCGTAACCGGCGACGCGCGAATCCGAGCGCGACAACCCGGCGTGCTCTTCGCGCAGCAGCTCGCTCGCGAACCGGTCCACGGTGATGCGCAGATCGTTGCTGATCAGGAACTGCTTCGAAAGGCCCGTAAGCCGGCCGAGATCCGCGAGCACCTTCGCGCGCTCCTCCGCCGTCATGCGGTCGCCTTTGTAGAGCGCGTGCAGGTATTCGCGCGAGGCGAACTGCCGCGCCTGGCCCGCGATTTCCTCGGAGCTCAGCCGGTTCATCTCCGGCGCGAGCTTCCTGTGAGCCCACGCCGCCATCGTCAGGCTCGGGAGCAGCGTGAGGTACTGCGTATCGCCCGCAGTCGCGTCCGGCGACAGCGCCATGTTGAACAGCGCCACGCCCCGCACCGGCACCTGATGATCGTAGAGGTATCCGGCGAGGCCCGCAACGCGCCCGGTGCCCCAGTCCTCGCCCGCGAGGAACACCGGCGCCGCGGTGCGGTCGTAATGGATCAGGAAGCTGCGCACGAATGCGCCAAGCGACGCGATGTCGGCGTTCGTGTTCCAAAACGCCGTCGCGCGGTCGGGCCGGTCCGGACGGCTGAATCCCGTCCCCACCGGGTTAACGAACACCAGGTCCGCCTGCCCCAGCAGCGTCTGCGGATTCTCCGTCCAGCCCGCCGCGGAGTTTTCGCTGAACCGCTTCGGCCCCAGTCCACCGAACTCCTGCCACGCCGACGCAACCCCCGGCGCTCCGCCGAAGAAGAAGACGACAGGCCGGGCGGCGGCGTCGCCATCCTTCGCGTAATAGGTATAGAAGATGTGCGCTTCCGATTGCCCTGTGGTCGCGTTGCGCAGCGGCAGATAGCCGGTCCGCGCCGTATAGCCCAAGGCCTGCCCGTTGATGGTGATCTTCTGGTGCGCCTCGACGGGCCGCACATCCGGGACCGGCTCCGCCGCAGTCGCGGTGGGATCGAAGTCGTAGAAATCGACGGTCTCGCCCGCCGGAGCTGCCGCGCCGCGTCCGCCGCGCCCGCTTGCAGCCGGCTGCGCCGCTGTTTGGCCGCCCGGCGCCCCTCGCCCGGCCGCGTTCCGTCCCCCCTGGCCCCATGCGGCGAATACGAGCGTCAACGTCAAGCCGAGCAGTCGCAATCTGGTCATGTCAGGACATTGTAGCGGAGACCCC